>CAYWBX010000272.1:0-5403 GCA_964456015.1 uncultured Hyphomicrobiaceae bacterium
ACAGCGGCACCAAGATGATCCACCTCGGCCGCAACACGTCGAGCCGGATCATCTCGAAGGGGATTGCCGCAGGGCGCTCGCAGAACACCTACCGCGGTCTCGTCTCGGCGCATCCGAAGGCGGCCAACGCGCGCAACTTCACCAATTGCGACAGCTTGCTCATCGGCAATCGTTGCGGCGCGCACACGGTGCCCTACATCGAGGCGAGAAACGCCACCGCCCATTTCGAGCACGAGGCGACCACCTCGAAGATTTCCGACGACAAGCTCTTCTACTGCCGCCAGCGCGGACTATCCGAGGAGGAGGCAGTGGCGCTCATCGTTAACGGCTTTGTCCGGGACGTGCTGCAGCAACTTCCGATGGAATTCATGGCGGAGACCCAAAAGCTCATAGGAATCAGCCTGGAAGGAAGCGTCGGTTGAGGACGGGAAGAAACCGGACTTGCCCGCAGCGGCGCGAGCAGGAGCGAATTGGCGATGCGGACCGTTCAAAGACAGTATAGGATTGGCATATCCCGGACGTTCTCCGGGCTGCCAACGAATGGCCGGAAGGCGGGGATCGCCGGCCAGGGACCCTGGAACAGTCAAACCGGGGCCAGAATCGGGAGTGACACCAGCGGGCGCGAGGTCATGTGGACCGAGCCCTCGAGCAGGAGACGACGATGAGTGACGCGGCGGGTTTGGGTCAGATGGTGCGGACAGCGCGGCTGGTGCGGGAGATCGATGCAGGTGAATGCCTTCGCCGGAACGCCCTGACGAACAAGAGACCCGGCATGAAGCTCGCTCAGGGATCGAAAGTGACGGTTCTGGAGACGCTCGACCAAGGCAAGGCCTTCCTGGTCGAGTTTGGCGAGAAGGCGCCGGAAAAATGCGACTGGCTCGGCGTACTTTACCCGACGGAGATCGAGTTCGAGAAATCGGCGAAAAGAAGCTAGGTCCACGGCCACCACAAAAGCGTATCGAGGGTACGCGCGGCGGCCTCCGGACCGCCGCAAGCGGCCCTCGTTTCATTTATTGAAGGACGAAGTCGACGGATGCTGGAGATCAAGAACCTGCATGTGCGGATCGCAGGCGACGGCGCGGAGATCCTGAAAGGCATCGATCTCACCGTGCCGGCAGGTGAGGTGCACGCGATCATGGGGCCGAATGGTTCAGGCAAGTCGACGCTCGCCTACGTGCTGGCGGGCCGAGAGGATTATGAAGTGACGGCGGGCGACATTCTCTGGCATGGAACATCGCTCCTCGGGTTGGAGCCCGACGAGCGGGCCGCAAAAGGCGTGTTCCTCGCGTTTCAGTATCCGCTGGAGATCCCGGGCGTCGCGACGATGACGTTCCTGCGCGCCTCGCTCAATGCGCTGCGCAAGCGCCGGGCCGAGAAGGAGCTGACGACACCTGAGTTCATGCGTCTCGTCAGAGCGAAGGCCGCCGAACTCGGCATAACCGATGAGATGCTGAAGCGCCCGCTCAATGTCGGCTTCTCGGGCGGCGAGAAGAAGCGCATGGAGGTGCTGCAGATGACGCTCCTCGAGCCGCGTCTGTGCGTCCTCGACGAGACGGATTCCGGCCTCGACATCGACGCCATCCGGATCGTGTCGGAAGGCGCTAACCGGCTGCGCTCGAAGGATCGGGCGATGCTGGTGATCACGCACTACCAGCGCCTGCTCGACTACATCCAGCCGGACAAAGTGCATGTTCTGGCGGACGGTCGCATCCAAAAGAGCGGCGGCAGGGAATTGGCACTCGAGCTCGAGCGGTCGGGCTATGCGGAGTTCAAGGCCAAAGCGGCCTGAAGAACTCGCAAGCGCAAGGCCGGCGGGCGGAGACGAGAGATGGACACAACGATTGCGAGAACCCGGGCCGAGGAGGCGCTGGCGCGCCACTTCGAGACTGCGGCGTCCGTCCTGCCGGGCGCGGGCAGGGTAGCCGAGGCGCGCCGGCGCGCGATGCACGCGATTGAAAGCGCGGGCCTGCCGCATCGCCGTCTTGAGGCCTGGAAATACACGGATCTGCGCGCAAAGCTGAAAACCGTATTTGCACCCGCCTCCGGCACGGCCCTGCGGACGGATGATGCGGTCCTCGCCGACCTTCTGGGACGCACGCTCGACGCGCTGGCGTGCGTGCGGCTGGTGTTCGTCAACGGGCGCCTCGTGCGCACGTTTGGGCTCGAGGGAGCCGGCGAGGGGCGCGATGTCCGCATCTCCTCGCTCGAAGCCGTGCTGGGCGCGACGTCGTCCGACTGGCTCGAGCGAGGTTTCGGCAGCGAGCGCCTTTCGGACGATCCGATCATGGCGCTGAACGTGGCGTTCGCCGCGGATGGCGCCGTTATCGACATCGCCGACGGCGCGCGGCTCGAGCGCCCGATTCACATCGTCTCGATCGCCGATGCCTCGGCCCCGGTCGCCCTCGCCACGCGCCATCTGATCCGGTTCGGGGCGGCTTCGCGGGCGGTCATTTTGGAAAGTCACGTCGAGGCCGGAGGCGGCGCGAGCCAGGCGACGGCTGCGACCCTGCTGGATGTGGGAGAGGGAGCCGAGGCGCATCATCTGAAGCACGTCGCGATCGCCGGCAGCTCCGTGCACCTTGGCCGCATCGACGTCAAGGTGTCGAAAGGCGCGCTGTGCCGGTGCTTCCAGCTCACGGCGGGAGCCGGCCTCTTGCGCAACGAGAGTCGCGTGTCGTTCGTGGGCCCCGACGCCCGCCTTGATCTTTCGGGCGCCATGCTCGGCCGTGGCGACGACCACATCGATTCGACGCTCGTCGTCGATCATGCGACACCGGGCTGCGAGAGCCGGGAGCTGTTCAAGGCGGTGCTCGACGACCGCGCGCGTGCGGTGTTCCAGGGCAAGGTCATCGTGCAACCCGAGGCCCAGAAGACCGACGGCAAGCAGATGGCCCAGGCGCTCATGCTCTCGCCCGAGGTCGAGTTCGATTCCAAGCCTGAGCTCGAGATCTATGCAGACGACGTCGCCTGCGGTCACGGCAGCACGGCCGCGGAACTCGATCCCGCGTTGCTTTTCTATCTGCGCTCGCGCGGGATCCCGCTGTCCGAAGCGCGCGCCATGCTGATTGAGAGCTTTGTCGGCGAGGCGCTCGACAAGGTCGAGGACGCGGCGCTGCGGCAGGCGCTGATGGACGTCGCGACGGCCTGGCTGGGCCAGCAGCCCTCGACGAAGCGGTGAGGCGAACGATGGACGGCTCCACGATGCCCGGACAGGACACCTACGATGTCGAGCGCATACGCGCGGACTTTCCGATCCTGACGCGCGAGGTTTACGGCAAGCCGCTCGTCTATCTCGACAATGGCGCCTCGGCCCAGAAGCCGAAGGCCGTGCTGGACGCCATCGATCAGGCCTACCGGCTCGAATACGCCAACGTGCATCGAGGCCTGCATTATCTCTCCAACACGGCCACCCAGCGGTTCGAGGACGCTCGCGCCGTTGTCCGTCAGTTCCTCAACGCCGGCAGCCAGGACGAAATCATCTTCACCGGCAATTCGACCGGCGCCATCAATCTCGTCGCGTCCTCGTTCGGGGCGACGCTCCGGGAAGGCGACGAGATCGTGGTCTCGATCATGGAGCACCACTCGAACATCGTGCCTTGGCATTTTCTGCGCGAGCGCAAGGGCTGCGTGCTGAAGTGGGCTCGGATCTCGGACTCAGGCGAATTTTTGCTCGATGAGTTCGAGAAGCTGCTCGGACCGCGGACCAGGCTCGTGGCAGTCACGCACATGTCGAACGTGCTCGGCACGGTGGTGCCGGCGCGGGAAATCGTGCGGCTTGCGCACGCCAAGGGCATTCCGGTGCTTCTCGACGGCAGCCAGGCGGCCGTGCACATGCCGGTCGATGTGCGCGATCTCGACTGCGATTTCTATGTCTTTACCGGCCACAAGGTGTACGGGCCGACCGGGATTGGCGTGCTCTATGCGAAAAAGCAGCATCTCGACGCCATGCAACCCTACATGGGCGGCGGCGAGATGATCGAGCATGTCGGCACCGAGCGAATTACCTACGCTCAGGCGCCGCACAAGTTCGAGGCGGGAACGCCGCCGATCGTTCAGGCGATCGGCCTCGGCGCGGCGCTGAATTACATGATGCAGATCGGGCGCGAGCGGATCGCCGCGCACGAGGCCGCGCTCGCCGCCTACGCTCACGCCAGGCTTGGCGAGCTCAACTGGCTGCGGATTTACGGCACGGCGAAAGGCAAGGGCGCCATCGTCGCGTTCAACATCGACGGTATGCACCCGCACGACATCTCGACCATCATCGACCGGTCCGGCGTGGCGGTCAGGGCCGGGCATCACTGCGCGCAGCCGTTGATGGAGCGCCTCGGCGTCACGGCGACGTGTCGCGCCTCATTCGGAATGTACAACACGAAAGCGGAAGTGGACGTGCTGGCGGAAGCCCTGCAGAAGGCGCATGACTTCTTCGCCTGAGACGAGACAAGGGCACGCTGGCCTCCGGACGGCCGCGGGAGCGGAAGGGCGCGCGATGGACGGCAAGTCGATGAATCGGGATGTGTTGGGGCCGGAGACGCTCGCGGACCTGGCGCCGCCGCCGGGCGGAGCGCGGCCGACGCCGCCGTCGGTTGCCGAGGGAGGTACGCCAGTCGAAGGCTCGCGCCTTTCGGCTGAGGAGCTCGAGCAGCTCACCGCCGACATCGAGGGTGCGCTCAAGACGGTCTATGATCCCGAAATTCCTTGCGACATTTACGAGCTCGGGCTGATCTACAAGATCGATATATCGGATGAGCGGCACGTCACGATCGACATGACGCTGACCGCGCCCGGATGCCCGGTCGCCGGCGAGATGCCGACCTGGGTCGAGAACGCGGTTTCCGCAGTGGCGGGCGTTCAGGGGTGCTCGGTCAACCTGACGTTCGACCCGCCGTGGGACCAGAGCCGCATGTCCGACGAGGCGCGCCTTGCGCTCAACATGTTCTGAGGGCGCGGGGGCGCCGCAGTCGGGCGGGACCTTTGGCGGCAGCGATGCCCTGCAAAGCCCCGTTAAATATACTATATTGTATTCGATGATCTGCTTCGCAGTTCCAAGGACGTGAGCCCATGTCGAGCGAGCCCGCCCCGAAACCGCGCCGGCCGCGGCCTGCGGTCATGACGCTGACCCCCGCCGCGGCGGAACGCGTGCGCGCGATCATGGCGCAGAAAGGCGATGCCGTCGCAGGGCTGCGGATAGGAGTGAGGAAAGGCGGCTGCGCCGGGATGGAGTACACGCTCGAGTGGGCGGATAGCATCGGACAATTCGATGAGGTGGTCGAACTCGGCGGCGCCCGCGTCATCATCGATCCGCAAGCCGTGCTCTACCTGATCGGCACCGAGATGGACTACCGCGTCGACAAGCTCTCCGCCCAGTTCGTCTTCAACAATCCCAATCAGAAGAGCGCCTGCGGT
>CAYWBX010000273.1:0-5395 GCA_964456015.1 uncultured Hyphomicrobiaceae bacterium
CCTTCATGGCGAACGCCGGCGACGAGCTGAAGCTCATCGAGGCAATGCGTAAGGGAACACGGCTCACCGTCGAAGCGACGTCCGAGCGCGGCACGAAAGTGGTCGATACCTACTCGCTTGCGGGGCTTGCGCAAGGTCTGCAGGCGCTTGCCGACGCCTGTCGGTGACCGTGGGAACGCGGACTGGCACGGCGCTTGCCTCTTCTGCACCACCCGGGGCACAGTTGCAGCGCGCACTTCTCGCACTCGCCGGAGCGAATCGCGCGCGACAAGGACAGACCCATGAGACGTACGAGCCGGATCGCTGCCTTGCTGATCGGCCTTTCCGCCGGACCGGCCGCAGCGACCGAAATCCCGCCGCCGGGCTACACCTTTTCCCCCGCAGAGCCTTGTCTCGAGGATCCGGTGGCAGCGCAGAAGCCGCGCCGGCCCGGCGACGCGGTCTACGCGGTCTGCGCCGACCAGATGGCGCTTCTGGCAGAGGCCCTGAGAACCGCCCGCACCACCCGCAAGCTCGTGCTCGTCACGTTCGGCGCAACCTGGTGCCCGTGGTGCGCCGCGCTGCAGCGGGCGATGCCGAGTGCGGAGTTGCTCGGGTCCGCTGACAGCCCGACCGAACTCGGGAGGCGCTTCCATCACATCGATATCGGTCTTTCGATGGTCTACAAGGCAAGGCGCGCCGACATCCCGAGCGGTAAGGCTGCGCTCGCACATCTGCTCGCTTTCGCGCCGCAGACGCAGATCCGCGCGATCCCGTTCCTGGCGATCGTCAGCCCGCAGACGCCGGAACGGGTCTATGCCCGCAACCTGGACGACGTCACATGGCCCGATCACTCGCTCGACTTCGAGCGGCTGAGGGAACTCCTGCGCGAGGGTGAGGCGTATGTTCAAGGCAAGGGCGCTCGCCGGGAAGAGCCCGGCTGGCTCGCGCGCAAATGGGCGCGCTGGTGGGGCCGCTAAGCCGAGACGTCCGACCTCGGCATGGCGCCGCCCCCGCCGCAGGGCGGCGACCTCGGTCCCGCGCGGGGCTTCGAGCTGAGACGGGGTCAGGGAGTGACAGCCGGGCGAACCGGGCTCAGCGGGCGCTCGCCCCCGGCGGATCGGAAAGCGCCGTCCGGCTGCCGCCATGGCTTCGCGTCAGATCCTGCTCAAGGCGAAGGGCTGCGGCCTCGCCGAGCCTGGCGCGGTAGACCTGGACGTTCGCAAGCACTTTCTTGACGTAGTCACGGGTCTCCTCGAGGGGAATACGCTCGATCCAGTCGAGCGGATCGACGGACGGATCGCGCGGGTCACCGAATTCGCGCATCCATTGCCGGGCGCGGCCCGGACCGGCGTTGTAGCCGGCAAGGGTCAACACGTAGCTGCCGCGAAACTCCGCCATGCGATCGCCGATGTAGGCCGACGCGATCATCGCGTTGTAGGCGTTGTCCGTGATGAGACGTGCGAGATCGCACTTGATCTTGTGATCGCGGCAGATGTGTCTCGCCGTGATCGGCATCACCTGCATGAGGCCGCGAGCGCCTGCCGAGGACACGAGGGCGTTGTTGAATTCGGTCTCCTGGCGGGCGATGCCGAGCAGCATGGCGGGCTCGGGCGGTTCGCGCAGCGGCGTGTAGGCCGGAAAGGCGTGCAGCGGGTAGGCGTAGAGCACCAGGTTCATGCCGCGGGCGATGGCCGTCTTTCCGACCCTGAGCGACGTCTGCGGGTCGCCGAGCGCGGCTGCGAGATGCGCGAGCATCGCCAGTTCGCCTTCGCTGGCCAGGTGATTGCGCAAGTGCGCGAAGAAGGACCGCATGAGTGAGCGGTCGAGACCGCCCTTGGCGATGATGACGCTTGCGCGCACCGCATCGAGGGCGTTGAACCGGCTGGCCTCCTCGGCCGTCGGCATCGCCGGCAGCGCCTGGCGGATGTCGTGCCCGGACGCGCCGTTGAGCTTGTGATGTGCGAGCTGGCCGTGGAAGGTGTCGATCTCGGCGGCGGCGGCCCGGAAGCGCGCGCGCGCCTCATCGAGTCGCCCGAGGCTCTCGAGCGCGCGACCCTGCCAGTAGTCGGCCCGCGTGCGGCTCAGCGGGCCGTCCGCGGCGGCGCGCGAGGCGGCAAAGTGCGCCAGCGCGGCTTCCGGCCGCCGAAGCTGGCGCAGCGCAATCCATCCTGCCAGGAAAGTTTGATCCTTGAGGGGATTGGCCGACAGCGGCCCGGCATCGCGCACCAGCTCGTAGGCGACGTCCGGCTTGCCCTCGCGCAGCGCCTCGTAGGCCGCCGCGCGGCGTTCCACCCACCAGTCATCCGGGCTCGAGATCAGCGCCGGATCGGTCGGCGCGGCGAGCAGGATCTTGCGCGCTTCCTCGTGCTGGCCGAGCCGACGCAAGTGCTGCACTTTCTGATAGCGCAGCCCCCAATCGGTCGGCTGGTCCGCCGGCTCGGCGGGCAAGGCGGCGAGCAACTGTCCGGCATTTTTCGCCCTGAGGAAGACCGCGATTCGCGCCTCCGCCTTGGCGCGTTCGGGTTCAGCGAGCAAGGGCACCAGCCGGCGCGCCCGCGCCGCCCGGTCGGCGCGCTCCTCCTTGGTTCGCACGTCATCGACGAGAATGCGATCGAAGCGGCGGCGATGATCGTCCGGCGACAGCAGTTTGCCGAAACGCTCGAGATAGCCGTGCTCGAGACTCTGCGGGATCTCGAAGTCCCGCCAGCCTCTGGCCGCGAATGTCCTGGCGCTTGCCTCGTCGCCTTCCGCGAGGTGTGCCGAGGCAAGGGCCGCCCAACCCGCGCCCGTCCGGGGTTCGGCATCCTTGAAGAAGGCCTTGATCCGAGCCGAGCTGCCTCCGCCTGCAAAAAGCTGCTCCTCGGCCCGTCGCATGAGCAGACCGCGCTCGGGCCACGCAGGGTTCGCCGCGATGAAGGTCGCGATGTCGTAAGGATCGGCCCATCCGGTGCGCAAGCTCAGCCAGTCCGCGAGCTTGCGCGCCGCCGGCTCGGAGATCTGGCTGCGCTGCGCGCGCGCCCCCGCCGCGTCGCCGGCCGCGAGAAGCCGGCTCGACTCCCGAATGCGCTGAATGTCGTCGGGCGCGACGACAAGATCGCGGGCGGGGGCGATCAGCTGATCGAGTGCCGCCATGTACCGGGCTTCCGCGCCTGACGCATCGTGCGCCCTGACCGCCGTTCGCGCCTCGGCAGAGCCACCGCTCTGACCTTCCGCGCCGGCGACGGCGGTTTCCTCGGCCGACTTGGGGCTGTCCGGTCTCGTGGCAGCGCCCACGCCGACGGCGAGCGGGGCGACCTGGGCTCGCCGCGGATTCGGCACCGGCAGCGGCGGAACGGCCGCCGGCGCGCGCACGGCGCTCGCACCGGGTGTCTTCGCGACGTTGCCGGAGGCGCGCCGGTCGGCGGGCGGACCGGCTTCCGCCGCTGCCGGACAAGGATCGGCTGACACCGATAACGCCACTATCAAAGTGCCGAGAAACGACGGCAGCGCCGCGAGCCTTGTCGCCGCACGATGGAGATGTCGTCTGTCCGCCATGCGGTCGCCCTCTGTCGCAGCACCCGGCTGTAGCGCCGCACCCCGCCGCCGCCGCACTTGAGGCGCATCTGGCGCGGCCCTGCACCCCGGCCGATAGTGCTCTCCGCCGCTCGTTCGGCAAACGGCCGAGGCTTGCAGCGTGGCGGATGAAAGCATAAACTTTATGACCTCGATGAGCGCCAGACCGTCGGCGCTCGGGGTTGCCGTATTCGTATCGACCACAATGACGGCGAACAAGGCGCGCGGGCCGAGCCGCCCGGCGACCTCAGCGGAGGAACGCCCATGTTCAAGGGCTCGTTCACAGCACTGATCACCCCCTTCAAGAACGGAAAGGTCGACGAGAAGGGCTTCGAGCGGCTCGTCGAGTGGCAGATCGCCGAGGGCACACACGGCCTGGTGCCGGTGGGAACCACGGGCGAGGCGCCGACGCTGTCGCACGAAGAGCACAAGCGCGTCGTGGAAATCGCCGTGAAAACCGCGAAGAAGCGGGTTCCGATTATCGCCGGCGCCGGCTCGAATTCGACGGAAGAGGCAATCGACCTGACGAAGTTTGCCAAGCAGGTGGGAGCCGACGCGGTCCTGCATTCGACCGGCTATTACAACAAGCCGACGCAGGAGGGCCTCTACCTGCATTTCAAGGCGATCAGCGACGCGGTGGACTTGCCGATCATCGCCTACAACGTGCCCGGGCGGACCGTGGTCGACATCCAGCCGGCCACGCTCGCGCGCATCGCCAAGCTCAAGAACGTGAAGGGCGTCAAGGACGCCTCGGCGAAGGTCGAGCGCATGTCGATCCACCGGCATCTGATCGGGACCGAGTTCTGCTATCTGTCGGGCGAGGACGCAACCGCGCTGGGCTTCAACGCCCACGGCGGCCATGGCTGCATCTCGGTCACATCCAACGTGGCGCCTCGGCTGTGCGCCGAGTTTCAGAACGCGACGCTCAGGAGCGACTTCAAGCGCGCCCTCGAGATCCAGGACATGCTGATGCCGCTGCATGACGCGCTGTTCGTTGAAACGAGCCCGGCCCCCGTGAAGTACGCAGCCTGGCGCTTGGGCATCATCGAAAGCCCGGAATGCCGTCTGCCGCTGGCACCGGTGACCGATGCCACCAAGAAGACCATCGACGCGGCGCTTGCGCACGCCGGCCTGCTGAAGGCGAAAGCGGCCGAATAGCATCGGTCATCGGACCCGCGCCGGGACCGGCCGGCATGAGACTGAGACCTTGAGCGCCCGCCAGGAAGCTTTCCCGGCGGGCGATTTCTTTTGTTGGCCTGGTTGCCACACCGCGAAAGGCAGGCTCGGACTTTGCCGCACGGCAGCGTGACCGGCCTTGGCGATAGGGAGCCCGACGGCGGGCGGGCCGTCCCGGCTCAGCCGAGGCGCGAGAGGTATTGCGCCTCGATGTCGCAATCGACGAGGCGCGAATAGGCCTTGAGCAGCGACTTGACGACCGGGCCCGGAACCTTGCCGTCCTTGATGACGGCGCCGTTGACCTTCGACACCGGGCACAGGCACAGGCTGGTCGAGGTCAGGAACACCTCGTCTGCCGTATAGGCATCATAGAGGTCGATGTTGCGCTCGACGACCTCGTAGCCTTCCGCGCGCGCGAGCTCGATCACCGTCTGCCGCGAGATGCCTTCAAGCACATAGCGGCCCTCGGGCGTCGAGATGCGGTTTCCTTTCACGACGAAGATGTTGGAGCCGATCCCTTCGCACAGGTTGCCGTTCTCGTCGAGCAGCACGGCCCAGGCCTCTGGATCGCGCTCGCGCACCTCCATCTCTCCCATGATCATGTTGAGGTAGTTGTGCGTCTTGACGCGGGGCGAGAGCGAGCCCGGCGGCGTGCGCCGCACCGACGGGACGATGACGCGGATTC
>CAYWBX010000274.1:0-5376 GCA_964456015.1 uncultured Hyphomicrobiaceae bacterium
TGCACGCCATTGGGGCCAATCTGGATGCCCGCCCCGGCGTCGGAGAACTCGGAGCGCCGCTCCAGCACCACGGACCCGATGCCGACGCGCGCGAGCGCGACTGCCGCAGCAAGGCCGGCGATGCCGCCACCCGCGATCAGGACCCGAGGAGCCGGAGCCATGGCCGGCGCGCCCTTCTCTGCGCCAATTCCTAGCCGGCCCCCGCAGCAGTCGAGTCTTGCGCAACAAGGCAGCCTTTGGGCTCGCTCTCGTCCTCCCCGAGCCGCTCGTCGAAGACGTACAGCGTCGAGCAGTAGGGACACATGATCTCGGTATCCTGCCCCATGTCGAGGTAGACATGCGGATGGTCGAAGGGCGGGCGCGCGCCCATGCATTGCAGCTCCCGCACGCCGACGGAAATCTTGTCGACGCCCTCGTCATTGGCGAAATGTGGGGTGCTGTGAGCGGCCATCCTGTCATCCTCGTCTTCGGAGCACGAACCATCTAGCACGGCTCGGGGATCGCGGGTAGCAGAGGACGGGGCGCGCACGCGTCGCAGGTGGCCGAGACCCGGAGATGCTGGCCCATGCCGGAATTCGATTCTGATGGCGTCAAGATCGCTTTTTTGGACCAAGGGGTTGGCGACCCTGTTCTGTTGATCCACGGATTTGCATCGAACGCGCAGGTGAACTGGGTCGACACCGGCTGGGTGCGCCATCTCGAGCGGGAGGGCCGTCGGGTGGTGGCGATCGACAACCGCGGCCACGGCCGCTCCGCCAAGCTCCACCGGCCAGAGGACTACAGCGGGCCCATCATGGCCGAGGACTGCCGTCGCCTCCTCGACCACCTTGGAATCGGTCGGGCCGACGTCATCGGTTACTCCATGGGAGCACGGATCGCCGCGTTTCTCGCGCTCGCCCATCCCGACAGAGTCCGCAGCGTCGTTTTTGCCGGCCTTGGCGGCAATATGGTCCGCCCAATGGCCGGAACGGGGCCCATCGCGGCGGCGCTCGAGGCACCGACCATCGACGACGTCAAGAACGCCACCGCCCGCACCTTCCGCGCCTTCGCGGAGCAGACGAAAAGCGATCTGAAGGCGCTTGCCGCCTGCATCCGCTCCTCGCGCGACCCGCTCACGGCCGAAGCCCTCGCGACCTTACGCTGCCCGGTGCTGGTGGCCGTCGGCAGCGAGGACGTCATCGGCGGGTCCGCCGAGGATCTTGCCAGGCTCATTCCGGGCGCGGAAGCTCTGGTCATTCAGGGCCGCGACCACATGCGCGCAACCGGGGACCGGGCCTTCAAGGAGGGCGTCTCGGCGTTTCTGGCACGACGACCCTGAGAACGCCTGCAGGACGTGGCCAGGCCGGAACGGCTCGGACGGCGCATGTCCGCATCCACTTGCTGCCCGTCCCATTAACGCCATTGCAAGAAATCTTGACTGGTGGCGGTCGCATCGCCGCTAGTGTGAGAGCAAACCCCGTTCCTGCGAGGACTGTTCCATGTCGCGTTCGATCCGAGTTGCATTGGCGTCGCTGGGGATCGCTTTTCCCGCGCTGGCATTTGCTCAGGAGGCAAGCACCACGCGCATCGAGACACGAAACTTCTATGGGGCCACGGTCACCCTTGAATCGGGAGTGCGCGTGTTCCGTGCCCTGCCTCCGCACAGCAAGGTGATCATCAATCCCGGCGGACGCACACCGCTGAGCCTCGGTTTCGACGAGAGCCGCAATTACTATTATGCTTCACAAGGTGCGAGCTTCGCTCCGTCCGCCGCTCCCGACGATGCCGGCGCCGGACAGAGCCCCGTAGGCTTCTACGGCGCTCCGCACAAGGATCGCCGTCACGGCCGCCACGACCACGACATCCGCGGTCGCGGCTACCAGCCGCCAGCCGACCGCACCGGCGGTCCGGGACATGCGCGCCGGCCGCCAAGCACGCAGAACTAGATCGGAACCGGAGTTGCATCGCGACCATCGCTCACGGCGCCGGCCGCGGACGCCGATCGGGTCTTCGGCCTTGTGAATGCCGCGTGGCGGCTGTAGTGGACGCTGGCGGCCGGCAAAGATCGCTGTCGGCTGTCATCCGCTCAGGCTCAGCCGGCCCCATGCAGCGCTATCGCGTCACACTCGAGTATGACGGCACGCCGTTCGTCGGCTGGCAAAGCCAGCCTTGCGGCGCGAGCGTGCAGGGGCGCCTCGAAGAGGCGATCCGAAGATTCACTGGCGAAAGCGTCCGGGTGCGCGGCGCCGGGCGGACGGACGCGGGCGTCCATGCGCTGGGCCAGGTGGCCCACTTCGATCTGGCGCGCGAGCGCGAGGCCCATACGATCCGCGAGGCGCTCAACTACCATCTGCGCCCCGATCCCATCGCCGTGCTTACCGCCGAGCCAGTGCCGCCGAGCTTCGACGCGCGCTTCTCGGCGACGGCGCGCCACTATCTCTACCGCATCCTGGCGCGCCGCGCGCCGCCGGCGCTCGAACGGAATCGGGTCTGGTGGGTGCCGCGGCCGCTCGATCCGGCGGCGATGGCAGCGGCTGCTCGCTACGTCATCGGCCGTCATGATTTCACCACCTTCCGCGCAGCCGGCTGTCAGGCGCGATCGCCGGTCAAGACGCTGGACCGACTCGAAGTGACGACAGCGGGCGAAGAAATCAGGGTCGAAGCCTCGGCGCGCTCGTTTCTGCACCATCAGGTGCGGTCCCTGGTCGGCAGCCTGAAGCATGTCGGCGAGGGCCGCTGGCTGCCGGACGACATGCGTCGGGCGCTGGCGGCGAAGGAACGCGCCGCCTGCGGCGCGCTTGCGCCTGCGCGTGGTCTCTACCTCGTTCGGGTCGACTACGCGTTGGCCCCTGCGCCTGGTCTTCCCGGCGAAGAGGACCTTACGGCCGAAGATTCGGGCGAGATTGACGAGGCCGTTGAATGAGCCGCCCGACTGCATGTTCCGGATCGCTGGGAGAGCGCCGTGCCTGAGCTGCCGAAGACCCCTTCCTTCCGTCTCGACGGCCGTCGCGCCCTGGTCACCGGTGCCGGTCGCGGCATCGGGCTCGGCGCGGCGGCCGCCTTGGCCGCGGCCGGAGCTCACGTCGTTCTCGCAGCGCGCACGCGACAAGAGATCGAAGCTGCCGCCTCAGCGATCCGCGACACAGGGGGGTCGGCCGAGGCGATGGTCCTCGATGTCACCGAGGCCCGTGACGTGCGTCGCGCAATCGCGGCGCTGCCTGCGTTTCATGTCCTGGTCAACAACGCCGGCGGGAACCGGCCGCAGCCTTTCATCGATTTCAAGATCGAGGACCTCGACTATCTGCTCGATCTCAACATCCGCTCGGCGTTCGTCGTGGCCCAGGCCGTCGCGCGTCGCATGGTCGAGACGGAAACCAGAGGCTCGCTCATCCACATCTCATCGCAGATGGCGTTCATCACCGGGCCGGGCCGGACCGTCTATTGCGGCACCAAGGCCGCCCTCGAAGGCATTTCCCGCGGCATCGCCTGGGAACTCGCCCCATACGGCATCCGCTCGAACACGCTCTGCCCCACCTTCATCGAGACGCCGCTCGCCGCCGAGATGCTGGCCAAGCCCGGCATGAAGGAGTTCGTGCTCTCCAAGATCAAGCTCGGCCGACTCGGCCAGGTCGAAGACCTGATGGGTGCGATCGTCTACCTTGCCTCGGACGCGTCCGGTCTCATGACCGGCTCGCACCTCATCGTCGATGGCGGCTGGACCTTGGGGTGATGGGAGCGGAGGCGCGGAGTCACCAGGCGAGATCGGTCGCGGCAGCCACGGCTCGCGGCGCATCGCCCGCGAACAGTTCGGCCAGGCGCTCGGCCGAGATCTCACCGCTGTCCATGACTTCGTCCCGGTGGATGCCGCTTGCGATGAAGAGCGCATCCACCCCGGCCCGGGCCGCACCTGCGAGGTCCGTTCTCAACGCATCGCCGATGGCCAGAACGCGCGAGGGATCGACCGGCCCCCCCCGAATACGCTCGGCTTTCGCGAAGGCGGCCTCATAGGCCGCTCGGTGCGGCTTTCCGGCCCAGTGCACGGCACCGCCAAGCTCCTCATAAAGTGCGGCGATGGCTCCGGCACAGGGAAGCAGATCGGCCCCGACGTGCACCGCGAGGTCCGGATTGGCGCACACGAACGGAAGACGCCGCGCCAGCGCCCGCTCAAGCAGCCCGCGGTAATCCTCCGCCGTCTCGCGACGGTCCTCGACCAGCCCCGAGCAAACGATCGCCTCCGCCTCATCGATGTCGCCGGCAAGACCGGGCAGCTGCGAGACGAGCGGCCGGCTGCGCCGCTCCGGGCCGATGTGATGCACCCGCCGCCAGGCATTGGCCCGGACATGCTCGAGCGCCAGCTCGCCGGACGAGACGATGGCATCCCAGGCATCCCGGCGCACCCGCCGCTCGTCGAGAATCTCGGCGACACGCGCCTCGGGCTGCGGCGCGTTGGTAATCAGGATGACCGTCCCGCCGGCTTCGCGAAACCGGGGAAGCGTCTCGTTCGCCGCCGGAATGGCATCGAGGCCATCGTGCACGACGCCCCAGATGTCGCTGAAAAGGACGTCATAGCGTGAGATGAGCGGTCCGCAGGACCTGATGATCGGCGGTGGCATGGACGCCTCGTTTGCGACTGGGCACATCAGCAGTTGCATCCGCTTGTTGACTGGCGATCAGATAGGGTGTGCCGGCGGCCAGAGCAACGGATGTTGGGCGTTGCCGTCCCATTGCCGCAGGTGTTCTTCTGGTTCTCCAGGGGCCGGCGCGCAAAGAATGCGCAAGGCAGCATGACTTGCTAGAGTTTCGCGCATCCATCCGACTGGGGCGACTTACGAGAGGCAGAGGCTGCGTGCTGATACCCGAATACCAACGACCGACCACCGTGGCCGAGGCCCTCAGCCTGCTCGCACGGGAAGGGGCCCGGGTGCTCGCCGGCGGCACGGACCTCGTGCCGCAGGTGCGCGAAGGGCGGCGCCGGGCGTCGGTCTTGATCGACATCAAACACATCCCTGAGCTGAAGACAGTCGCGCGCCTGGCGGACGGAAGCTGGCGGGTCGGCGCCGCGGTGAGCGTGAGCGCGCTCGGTCGCGATCCCGTCTTCTCCGCAGAGCATTCCGCGCTCCTCGCATCGGCTCGTCTGATCGGCAGCCTGCAGATCCAGAGCCGCGCCACGCTCGTCGGAAACCTGGCCAACGCCGCTCCCTCCGCCGACGCCGTCCCACTGCTGATGGCCCTTGCCGCGCGCGCCGAGGTCGCGACCGCGAAGGGACCGAGGGTGGTCGATGCTGAGGATATCCCGGTGGGGCCCGGCCGAACGTCGCTTTCCGAGGGCGAGCTCGTTACCGCCCTCATCCTCCCGCCCGTCCCCCCGCGCTCGGCGGCCCGCTATCTCCGGTTCAC
>CAYWBX010000275.1:0-5349 GCA_964456015.1 uncultured Hyphomicrobiaceae bacterium
CGTCTCCTATGGCCGCGGCACGGCGAAGGGACCGCGGGCGATCCTCAAGGCGAGCCAGCAGCTCGAGCTTTACGACGAGGAACTCGGCCGCGAGGCCTATCTCGATTACGGCGTCGCCGCGATCCGCGAGCCCAAGATCGGCCGGAACGTGGAGCGAGCGCTCGATGCGCTCGCCGGGCTCGTCGGCGCGGTGCTCGATCAGGGCCGGTTTCCCTTTGTGCTCGGCGGCGAGCATTCGCTGACGGCGGGCGCGATCCGGCCCTTCGCCGAGCGGCACAAGGATCTGGTCGTGCTGCAGTTCGACGCCCACGCCGACCTTCGCGACGGCTACCAGGGGCACCGGTTTTCGCACGCGGCGGCGATGCGGCGCGTGCTCGACTTCCCGCACGTGAGCCTGGTGCAGATCGGCATCCGCGCGCTGTCGCAACCGGAAGCCGACTATGCCCGAAGCCAGCGTCATCGGCTCCAGATGCATCTCGGGCTCGCGCAGGCGTCGTGGGACGTGGAGACGATTCTCGCGCCGCTCAAGGGCAGGCCGGTCTACGTCACGGTGGACATCGACGCGCTCGACGGCGCAGTCATGCCGGCGACGGGAACGCCGACCCCCGGCGGCATGAGCTATCTGCAACTCTTAGCGTTCCTCCGCCGCGCCTCGGAACTCGGCCGCATCGTCGGCATGGACCTCGTCGAACTCGCGCCGATCAAGGGCTTCCACGCCTACGATTTCCTGGCGGCGCAGCTCGCGGCCAAGATGCTCAATTACGCGCTAGCGGGGACGAAGCCGCGGTAACGGGGCGGGCGCGAACCGGCCGCTCCGCGGCTGGGGCGAAACCGTGAGGGGCAGCGTCCTGCGGCTCAAAGCGAGCCGGTCATGCCGCCGTCGACGTAGAGGATGTGGCCGGTGACGAAGCTCGCGGCATCGGAGGCGAGATAGACGGCGGCGCCGACGAGCTCCTCGACCTCGCCCCAGCGGCCGAGCGGGGCGCGGCCCGCGATCCAGCTCGAGAATTTCTCGTCGGCAACGAGCGCGGCGTTGAGCGGGGTCTTGAAGTAGCCGGGCCCGATGCCGTTGACGCGGATGCCGTAGCGGCCCCAGTCGACGGCCATGCCCTTGGTCAGCATCTTCACGCCGCCCTTGGCGGCGGTGTAGGGCACGACCGTCGGCCGGCCAAGCTCGCTCATCACCGAGCAGATGTTGATGATCGAACCCTTGCCGCGCGGGATCATCTGCGGCACGACCGCCTTCGAGACGTAGAAGAGGCTGTCGAGGTTCGTTGCGATCACTTCGCGCCAGGTCTCATCGGCGATCTCGTGCAGCGGCGCGCGGCGCTGGATGCCGGCGTTGTTGACGAGGATATCAATCGGGCCGATCTCGGCGCCGATGCGGGCGACGGCGGCGGTCACCTCGGCGGGTTTGGTGACGTCGAAGACGGACTCGTAGGCGGCGCCGCCGTTCGCGCGGATCGCGGCGGCGACGGCGGCGACCGATTTCGGCGTGCGGCCGTTGATGACGACGCGGGCGCCGGCCTCGGCCAGTCCGCGGGCCAGCGCCTCGCCGATGCCGCCCGAGGAGCCGGTGACGAGCGCAAGCCGTCCGTCGAGTCTGAACTTGTCGAGGATGCCGGTCATATCGTTCTCCGGTGTGCGCGGCGGAAGGACGGCTGCCGGGTCACGCAGGCAGCGCGGAACAAGGTTTGCGACGCTCAGCGGGCGGGAGCAAGCTCCGTGTCGAGAGCCGCCTTCATCGCAGCGGAGCAGGGCCCGTCCTTGCGGGCGGAGTTGACGGTCGCCCCCTGGACGACGCCGTGCAGCATGGTGAGGATCGCCATTTGCCGTTCGGCGAGCCGGCCCCCCTCGCGGAGCTCCCGCACCATCGGCAGGAAGGACCGCTGCTGCCAGTCGAGACCGCAGTGCTCGGCGTTGGCGGATGCGACGGCCGTGCGCATGGCGAGCCTTGCCTGGTCGAGCGTGACGGGGGGTGCCGCGATCTCGGCCTCGGTCGCGGGTGCGCAGGGGGCGCCGCCGCAGCGGGCCTTGCCGAGATTGGAGAGCACGAGGCGCGTTAACCGCAGAACGCTCGCGTCGGAGAAAAGCTCGTCGACCGGTTGCGCCGAGGCTTGGCCGGCGACAAGGAGAGCGGCAAATCCGAGGACGGAAGTCAGACGGCCGACGCGCTGGAACGCCGCCACGGCACGCGCATCCTGCATTCCTCATCACTCCATGCGGTCGTGATGGCAAAGGGCCGTTCGACGATGCGCGTTATAGCGATCCGCGGCCGCCCGCGCCTGCGATGTTTCGTCGTTGTGGTCCGGAATTCCGGGGGCGGCGCGGACGTGATGCCGAAGTGCGCGCCTGGCTCAATCATACGCCGGAGCGGCCGCGGGCCGTCCGGCTCCCTCGCGGAAGCCATCAGTTCGACGATATGGCGGCGAACGGATTGAAGGGCTCGGCGGGCCTCGGCGCCGACTTCGCGGCCTGCTGCCGCGGCATCGGACGGCGCGCCGACGGGGCGCCCGCCGACCGCTCGGGCTTCTCGGCGGCGGGCGGCGACGCGGACGCGATGGCGACTGGCTTGCCGGCGAGCGCCGAGGCGAGGCGCCCATCGCGGCCATAGAGATCGGGGAAGGTGCGCAGCTTGCCGTCCTCGTCGGCAACGGCGGTGAAGTAGACGATATGGACCGGGATGTTCTTGTCGATCGTCACGTCCGAGGTCTGCCCGCGGCCGACGAAGTTTCGCACGCGCTCGCCGCTCCAGCCCTTGTCGTAGGCGAGGATCACCTCGGCAAGCCGCATCGGGTTCTGCACGCGCATGCAGCCGTGGCTGTAGGCGCGGACGTTATGCGAGAAGAGGTGCTTGTCCTGGGTATCGTGCATGTAGACGTCGAACTTGTTCGGGAAGCGGAACTTCACGACGCCGAGGACGTTGCGGTTGCTCGGCGGCTGGGTGAACTGGAACTGGCGGACGTCGACGCGCGTCCAGTCAACGGCATCGGGATTGACGCGGCGCCCGTTGTGCATAACGACCAGTTCGTGGCGGGCGAGCGTGCGCGAGACGACGCTTTCTCCGCCCCCGAACAGCCAGTCGCCCGGCCCGCTGCGGGCGGCGGCGCGGCGCAGCATAGGGCCGATCTCGTTGGTCTTGATGCCGTCGGGCACGCCCCAACTCGGGTGAAAGATGACGAACTTCAGGGCCGCTGAGAACTCCGGCGTCTGCTGCGTCGGCTTGCCGACGACGATCCGCTCCTCGAAGACGATCCTGCCGTCGCGGTAGGCGCGCGTCATCTGCTCGGGCACGTTGTCGACGATGTGGAACTCGCCGAGATCGTCCGGCAGCCAGCGCCAGCGTTCCATATTGACGAGGATGCGCTGGATGGCGTCGGGCCGCGCCGAGGCGTCCGCGCGCGCGGCAGCGAGCGCCTTCTGAAGATTGCGGAAGCCCGCGTGACGCGGATGGAGGTCGCGCAGGTAGGCGTCGGCCTCGCCGGCGGCGGCGATGGCGGCGAGGACCGTTCCCGGCTCGTAGAGCTGGGGCCGGCGGTCGATGGCGCGGCTCAAGGTGCTCGGTTCGATGCGACCGCCGCGGGCATGGCGGGCATACTTCAGAACGGCAAGCCCGATCTCGATCTCGGCGCGCGCTGTGACCTCGGGCGATGCCCCCGGGGCGAGTTCGCGCGGGACGGAGAAGGCGGCGGGATCGAGCCCCCAGTCGGCGGCGCGTTCGAGCTCCGCGATGACGGCGCGACCGCGGGGCGTCAGTCCGTCGCGGCCGGTCCAAAGTGCCCGACCGTCGCCATCCGCATAGAAGGCAGCGAGGGCGCGGCGGTCACGCGCTTCGGCGGTGGTCTCCGTGATGTCGTCGGCGGGGCCCAGTTCGCGCCGGACGGCGGCGACGATGGCGTCGGGCTCTCCCGCACGCACCTTGGCGGGCGCCGCCAGGGGCGCGCCGGGTGCGGCGAGCGGCGCGGCCTCCACGGGCTTCGGCGTCAAGGGGTCGGGCTCGCTCGCGGCAAGCGGGGCCTCGGCCTCGGGGCGCGCGGCGGCCTGGGGCGGTGCGGCCTCGGCGGGCGGAGGTTCGACGGCGGTCTCGGCCAGCGCCGGGCCGGAGGCGACGGCCGACAACAACGCGACGAGCAGCGGTGCGGCGCAACGGCCGCCAAGACTTCTGAGACGTGCGGACATCCGGCTCTCCAAGGCTCGACGCACACGCGGCGACCGCCCGAGACCGGCATCCCCGCGAAGCAACGGCGGCAATAGGGGGTGAACCGGGCACGCACGTAAAGCGGCCCGATTGCCGTCGACTTGCGGCAGCGCCGGAGCGTGCCTTGATCGCAACACTCGCCGGGAGGATTTCGGAGGCAAGGACCCCGGCTGCCGGGTCAGAGCGTCAGGCCGCCGTCGACGACGACCGTCTGGCCGGTGACCATCGCCGCGCCGAAGCCGAGGAAGACGATCACCTCGGCGATGTCGTCGGGCGTGCAGCGGCGTTTGAGCTGTGCGCGCTCGATCGACTCGCGCCGCTGCTCGGCGGTCCACTCGACCATCCAAGAGCTGTCGACGGCGCCGGGCGCCACCGCGTTGACGCGCACCTCGGGCGCCAGCGCGCGGGCGAGGTTCTGCGTGAGGTTGATGACGCCGGCTTTGGAGGCGCCATAGGCGAGGCTCGATCCGGGGGTGCCGAGGCCGGCGATGGAAGCCGTGCTGACGATGGCGCCACGCGCGGCCTTGAGGGCCGGAGCGGCTGCTTTCGCGCAGCGGAAGACACCGACGAGGTTCACCTGCAGGACCGTGTTCCAGAGCTCCTCGGTGATGCGGTCGAGTTCGGCCGGCTCGATCTTGCGGCGGGTGCCGGGCGTGCCGGCGTTGGCGACGAGGAGATCGAGGCGACCGAGCGCGCCAACGGCGCCCGCGACCATGCGTGGCGCGTCGGTGGGGCTTGCGACGTCGCCGGGTGCTGCGAGCGCTTCGATGCCGGCGGCCTTGAGCTCGGCGAGCGCCGCCGGACCGCGGGCGTCATCGGAGAGGAAGTTGATGGCGACGCGGGCGCCGTTGCGCCCGAGCATGGCGGCGGTGGCAAAGCCGATGCCGGTGGCGCCGCCGGTGACGAGCGCCGTGCGACCCTTGAGGTCGTAGCGGATCATGGGACGTGCTCCTTCGCTCACCGGCCGGTCCAGGTGGGCTGGCGTTTGGTGAGGAACGCATCGAGCCCTTCGCGGAAGTCGGCGGAGGTGTAGACCTTGGCGACGAGATCGTGGTCATCGACCTTGGGCGCCGCCTCGCGGATGCGGCGCATCAGGATCTTGGTGGTCGAGAGCGTCAAGGGGGCGTAGCCGGCGATCTGCTGCGCAAGTT
>CAYWBX010000276.1:0-5325 GCA_964456015.1 uncultured Hyphomicrobiaceae bacterium
CAGCGAGGGGCTTTACTCCGCCGGCCGGGCCTGGTGGATGTTTCGGACGATGGGCCACGAGGCGGTGTCCGTGCTCAACGGCGGCCTCAAGAAATGGCGCGCCGAGGGCCGGCCGGTCACGGACAAGGCGACGCCGCCGCGGCCGGCCCGGACGTTTCAGGCGCGACGGAACGAGGGGCGCGTTAGGGATGCGGAGCAGGTCAAGCGCCTGATCGGTGACCGGAGCGTGCAAATCGTCGACGCCAGGGCGGCCAACAGGTTCGCCGGCACGGTTCCGGAACCGCGCGCCGGGCTGCGATCGGGCCACATTCCGGGCTCGCGCAATGTGCCGTTCGCAAGCCTGCTCAACGCCGACGGGACGCTCAAGAGCGAGGCGGAGCTGCGGACCGTCTTCGCGGCGGCAGGCGTCGAAGTTGCGCGCCCGGTGGTGGCAAGCTGCGGATCGGGCGTCACGGCCGGCGTCGTGGCGTTCGCGCTCGCCCAGCTCGGTCAGCCGGATGCCGCGGTCTATGACGGATCGTGGTCCGAGTGGGGGGCGCGTGCCGATCTGCCAATCGAGACAGGCGGCCCGAAGCTCGCTTCAGAGGCGTGAGAGCCGCGCGCGGAACGTGAAGCGGCGCTGGCTTGCGCGGTCGACCGGCGCAAGCGGGCCCGGCGCGCGCGCGGCCGATGTCCGAAGCGCCGCGACGCCGGGACGCTGCAGAGCCGGCTGCGGGTCGCGTGCGGCGACAGCGGCGCCGGCGACGGCGACGAGACGTTCCAGGTGCCGTTCGCGGATGCCCAGATCCCTGAGGTGCCGGATCGTGTTGATGACGTAATCGAGATTGTCGCCCGAGGCGCCGCGCGCGCCGCGGATGATGCGCGCCTGCACGCTGAGCGGCAGATCGCCTGCGTAGTTGGGATGCAACCGCTCGGCGATGTAGGTCAGCGCCAGAACTTCGCGCGGTCCTGTTTCGCCGTGGGCGTGGGCCGCGACATGCGCCTCCCGGTAGACGCCGTAGATCAGCTCTCGCTCCCGCAGATACCGGACGACGTCGGGGGCGTCGGAGGCCGCCACCCGGAACGCGACACCGTCGCAACTGCGTCCGCGATCGAGCCCGAGAACAAGGCCCGGGCGCTCCGGCGTCCCGCGATAGTGGGTCGACTTGATGCAGAAGGCGCGATGGTAGCCGTGGACCGTCGCCTTGACGCGCTCCCGGAACGGGAAATCCGGCCGCCACATCAGCGAGCCGTAGCCGAACACCCAGAGGTCACCAGCGGCCGACATGCGTTTCCTGCGCTGGCTGTTGCACACCGCGCGAGCCCGGAAAGCCCAGGGCTTGCGCATCAAGTCCGCGGATCAGGACTCTTGCTTGCGCTCACGCGAGGGATCGCGGCTCTTGTAGAAGGCGGCCGCCGACGCCGTGTCCTGCCCGGCCTCTACGACCCCGCGCCGGATCGCACGCGCCTCGCTGAACAGGCGGAACAGGGTGTCGCCCTCGCCGTAGCGGATGGCGCGCTGCAGATGAATGAGGTCTTCGGTGAACCGGCCGAGCATCTCGAGGACGGCCTCGCGGTTGTTGAGGAACACGTCGCGCCACATGGTCGGATCGGAGGCCGCGATGCGGGTGAAGTCGCGGAAGCCGCCAGCCGAGAATTTGATGACTTCGCTGTTCGTCACCCGCTCGAGGTGGGCGGCCGTATTGACGATGTTGAAGGCGATCAGGTGCGGCACGTGGCTGGTGATCCCGAGGACGAGATCATGGTGCTCGGCATCCATGACCTCGACGAACGAGCCGAGCCGCTGCCAGAAGAGCTTCAGCTTCTCGATCTGGTCAGGATCGGTACCCGGCACGGGTGTCAGAATGCACCAGCGGTTGTCGAAGAGCTCGGCGAACCCTGCCTCGGGGCCCGAGTGCTCGGTGCCGGCGATGGGATGGCCGGGAATGAAATGCACACCCTTCGGGATGTGCGGCCCGACATCGCGCACGATCGCACCCTTGACCGATCCGACGTCCGTTACGATGGCGCCGGGCGCAAGGTGCGGCGAGATCTCTGCCGCGATCTCGCCGCAGGCGCCGACCGGCGCGCACAGGATGACAAGATCGGCGCCGACGACGGTCTCGGCGGCAGTCGGAAACGCCTGATCGACGAGGCCGAGCGCGAGCGCCGTCTCGCGGGTCCGCACGGTCCTTGCCGATCCGACGATCGTTCCCGCAAGTCCCGCCCGCCGCGTGGCGTGACTGATCGAGGAGCCGATGAGCCCGATGCCGATGAGGGCAATCCGTTCGAACATGCGCTCGCTCATGGTCGCCCCGCGCTCATGAAGTCGCGCAGCGCCGCCACGACGGCGCGGTTTTCGCTTTCGGTGCCGATGGTCATGCGCAGCGCGTTCGGCAGGCCGTAGCCGGCGACGCGCCGCAGGATGATGGCGCGCGACTTGAGAAAGGCGTCCGCCGCCTCGGCATTGCGGGCCTTCTCGGCGGGAAAATGGATGAGGATGAAGTTGCCGACGCTCGGGGTGACCTTGAGCCCGAGCTTCTCCAGCTCGGCCGTGGTCCAAGGCAGCCACGTCTCGTTGTGGGCCACCGACGCTTCCATGTGCGCGTTGTCGCCGATCGCCGCAACTCCGGCCGCGATCGCCGGCGCAGTGACATTGAAGGGGCCGCGAATGCGATTGAGAACGTCCGCGACGGCCTGAGGACAATAGGCCCAGCCGAGCCGCAGCGCCGCCAGACCGTGGATCTTCGAAAAGGTACGGGTCATGACGACATTTTCACTCGTCGCGACAAGCTCGATGCCGGCCTCGTAGTCGTTGCGGCGCACGTATTCGGCATAGGCGGAATCGAGCACGAGCAGCGTGTCCGGGCGGAGCGCCGCGTGCAGCCGCCGCACCTCGGAGAACGGCACGTAGGTCCCCGTCGGATTGTTGGGGTTGTCGAGAAAGACGATCTTCGTCTGCGGTGTGAGCGCGCCGATCATCCGATCGATGTCGGCCTTGAGATCGGTGCACTTGACGACGACGGGCCTCGCGCCGTTGCCGAGCGTGACGATGCGATAGACGAGGAACCCGTGCTCGGTGAAGACGGCATCGTCGCCAGGACCGAGGTAGGCGTGGGCGAGAAGATTGAGGAGCTCGTCGGAGCCGCAGCCGCACACGATGCGGGCCGGATCGAGCCCGTACTTGGCGCCGATGGCGCTGCGCAGTGCGGTTGCCGCTCCATCGGGATAACGCTCGAGCTCGCCGGCGAGCGCCTGATACGCCGCGATCGCCTTCGGCGAGGCGCCAAGCGGGGTCTCGTTCGACGAAAGCTTGATCGGCTTCATGCCGCCCGGGACATGGCTTTCGCCTGGAACGTAGGCCTCGATGTCGAGGATGCCGGGTTTCGGTGTTGGGGCGCGTCGGGATGGAGACATGGATTGCGGGCCTGGTCGGGGGCGGGCGGATCGGAGGCGATTGATAGTCGAGCGGCGGGCGAATTCAAACTGCAAAGCGCGGAATGCGCCGGTGCGGGAGCGACCCAGGCGACACTTGTGCGCCATCAGCCCTCTTCCCGTCGCGGGGCAGGCTACGATATAGTTTCGCCATGCTTCAGTCCCGCACCGAAATCCGGGTCCGCAAGGGTACACAGCGCGATGCGTCGGCGCTCGCCGAGCTTTTCCGTGCCTCGTGGGAGAATGCCTATCGCGGGATCATCCCGCACGTGCATCTGGAGGGGATGATCCGGCGCCGGGACAAACGGTGGTGGCAGAATGCGGCAAAAAGCTCCGATGGGCTCCTCGTGCTCGAGGTGGCCGGCGTCGTCGCGGGCTACGTGACGTTCGGTCGGGCGCGCGGCCGGGGCAAGCCGCAGGGGGAAATCTACGAGCTCTACCTCGCTCCCACCTATCAGGGCCTGGGCTTTGGAGAGCACCTGTTCGAGGCCGCCCGGCACGCGCTCGACGAGCGCCGCCTCAGAGGCCTCGTGGTGTGGGCCTTGACGGAGAATACGGCGGCCGGGAACTTCTATTGGCGACGGGGCGGTCGGCCGAAGGCGCGCGCCTACGACAGCATCGGGGGCGCAAAGCTCGAGAAGACCTGCTACACGTGGTCATAACGACCGTGGGGCCGGTCGAGGGGGGCGCCGTGCCTGCCGGTGCGGAACGCACGCGAGCCCGGGGCCGGAGCGGCCTGCTAAAGAGGGCTTCGGCCAGCCAGCCCTTCCACCTTCGGTGACAGACTGCAGTCGAAGCGCGGGGCCACCTCGTCGGCGAGCCGCCGGGCGATGGCGATGGCATCCCGGTTGGCCAGCGCGTCCACATAGGCGACGTGACAGGCCTCGCGCGCATCGACCTTGCTCACGACCAGAACTTCGCCCCGCTTGCCATCGCGGCTGGTGAAATAGCGCAGGATCGTCGCATGCGGGATCGCCTTGCCGCGTTCGGGCGAAATCCGCCACTCGATCGTGGCGCGATTGCGCCCGGCCTTGTGAATGGCATTGAAGGCCCCAAGCGTCTGTGTCGCCGCCCGGCGGCGCTCGGGGGCCGGGCCGTAGCTGACGAAGGTGCGCAGGTCGCCGTGCGCGAGGTAGACGGGGTAACCCGGCAAGCCGGGGCAGATCCAGGAATTGCCGTCGGGATGCCGGCGGAGCAGTTTGCAAGTCTTGATCTCGAGCGTCGTATAGAGGCTCTTCGGCTGATTGGCGAGCGCGGCGCTCGTCGGGGCAAACATCGCGACGAGCCCGGCAAGGAGAAGGGCGGCGGATTTCGACCTCATGGGCACTGTTCCAAATTTGCCGCAAGCCAGCATGCAGCAAGCCGCGGGCTTGACACCCGGCGTCCACCGCGGCGGGAGGACCATTCGGCGACCCGCCGATCGAGCAAGGAGAAACCAATGCGGATCGAAGCCATAACGACCGGCCACGACGCGCCGAACGACATCAATGTCATCATCGAAGTACCGGTTGGCGGGGAGCCGATCAAGTACGAGCTCGACAAGGCTTCCGGCACACTCGTGGTGGACCGCTTCCTCTACACTCCGATGCGCTATCCCGGAAACTACGGCTTCGTCCCGCATACGTTATCCGCGGACGGCGATCCGATCGACGTTCTGGTGTGCAACACGCGGGCGATCGTCCCGGGGGCCGTGATGAACTGCCGTCCGGTCGGCGTGCTGGTCATGGAGGACGACGGCGGCGGCGACGAGAAGGTCATTGCCGTTCCCTCCTCCCGTCTGACGCGCCGCTACGACCGCATCCACAGCTATCGCGATCTTCCCGAGATAACGCTCAGCCAGATTCAGCACTTTTTCGAGCATTACAAGGATCTCGAGCCGGGCAAATGGGTCAGGATCAAGCATTGGGGCGA
>CAYWBX010000277.1:0-5069 GCA_964456015.1 uncultured Hyphomicrobiaceae bacterium
GCTCGAGGAGGCCGCGCCGGGTGCGAACTTCCGCCTTGTCCACCTCGAAGGGGGCGCTGCTCAAATGAAAGAGACGCTCGGCGGTAACGTCGACGTCTCCTTCGACAACGTCGGTTCGATCGTGAAGCAGGTGAAGGCCGGGCAGGTCCGCGCGCTTGCCGTAATGGACTCGGAACGTTCGAAGTTCCTCCCGGATGTGCCGACCACGAAAGAACTCGGCTATCCGACCGTCATCTCCAACTCGACGCGGGGAATTGCCGGCCCCAAGGGTATGGACCCCAAGGTGGTGGCCAAGCTGCAGGATGTGCTCGCCAAGGCCATGGCCGATCCGGAGCACGTCAAGAAGCTCGAAGAGGTCGGGCTCGCGATCAAGGTCATGGTCGGCGCCGAGTACCAGAAGTACTACGACGAGATGCACGAGCGGGCGGCGAAGTACACCGAGTGGGCCAAGAAGCGGCCGCAGAAGTAGCCCTCCGAGCAGTGACGCCAGACGTCGCGATGGGGTCGGGCGCAGCGCCCGGCCCCTGCTTGTTATCGGACTGGCGCGATGCTCCAAACCAAGTCCGACAAAAGAGTGTCCGCCGAGGCCAAGACCTCGCGCCCTGCGGCATCCGCCATCGGCTGGCCGCGGGCTTCGCGCCGACGCGCCGGCCGGCGGGGCGGCGATTGACACCCGCGCCTTGCTCCCGCACTCTCGCGCGAACGACAAGAGCGGCGGTCGACCGCCGGGAACCACTAGGGACGGAGAGCCAATGACACGCGTGAGACTGCTGTGCGCCGCTGCGGCGGCTGCCCTTGCCGCGCTGATCGCCCCAGGCTTTGCCACGGCGCAGCAGAAAGAAATCAAGATCGGGCTGATCTTCGACCAGACCGGACCATTCGCCGGCGGCGGCTCGGTGGCGACCCAACTCGGGTCGAAGTACGCCATCGACATCAAGAACGAACAGGGCGGCGTCGAAGGCTACAAGATCGTGCCGATCTTCGCCGACGCGCAGTCGAAGGCCGACGTCGCCGTGAACGAGGCCGAGCGGCTCATCAACGAGCAGAAGGTGGACATGCTGATGGGCGTCTACTCGTCCGCCCATTGCGTTCCGCTCTCGGCCAAGGTCGATGCCGCCAAGAAGTTCTGGTGGGCGACGGTGTGCATCTCATCGGCCGTCTTCCGCAACAAGAACCTGCAGTACGTGTTCCGCAGTCACGCCCACTCCGACCAGTGGGGCGAGGCGTCGTGCGACATGCTCAATGCCTACTCCAAGTCGAAGCTCGGCATCGAGCCCAAGGACCTCAAGGTCGCGATCATCCACGAAGACGGGCCCTATGGCGTCGGGGTCGCCAAAGGCAACGAGGAGCGGTGCAAGAAGCACGGCATTCAGATCGTGCATAAGGAGGGCTACGCGGCAACGGCGGCCGATCTTTCGGCGCTCGTCACGAAGCTGCGGCGCGCGCGCGCGGACGTGCTGCTGCACACCGGCTACAATCCGGACATCACGCTCTTCCTGCGACAGGCCAAGGAGGCCGGTCTCAAGTTCAAGGCGCTGATCGGCCACGGCGCCGGCTACGCACAGTACGACAAGCTGCAGGAGACCTTCGGCAAGGACGTCGATCTCATCTACAATATCGATACCGTCGGCAGCCACCTCCTCGACCCCAAGACGCTCAAGGTGAAGGATGCCGCCTATCTGATCGACGAGATGGTCAAGCGCTACAAGAAGGACGTCAATCCGAAGACGATCCCGGCGCATGTCTCCATCGGCTTCGCCAACACCTGGGCGTTCCTCGACGACGTGCTGCCGCGCGCCATCAAGAAGTATGGCGGCGTCGACAGCGAGTCGCTGCGCAAGGCCGCGCTCGAGACGGACATTCCGGACGGCGGCACGCTGCAAGGCTATGGCGTCAAGTTCAATCCGCCGGGGCATGAGATGGCGGGGCAGAACGCGCGCGCCTATCCGGTGGTGATGCAGTTCGTCGGCGACCAGACCAAGGTCGTCTGGCCGAAGGAGGTCGCCACCGCCGAGCCGGTGCTGCCGCTGCCTCCCGGCCACGCCTACGCATCGCAATGACGGCAGACAAAGGGGGCCGCGCACGCCGCCCCCTTTCTCATCGGGGGAAGCGCCGTCCATGGCCATGCTGACCGTCAGTGGGCTCACCAAGAGGTTCGGCGGCTTCACCGCCGTCAGCAATGTTTCGTTCGAGGTCGAGCACGGGGAGATCCTGGGTCTCATCGGCCCCAACGGGTCCGGCAAGAGCACGACCTTCAACTGCATTGCGGGCATGTATGCACCGACCGCCGGCAGCGTCATGTTCGAAGGACAGGAGATCGCCGGCCTCACCGCCAACCGCGTGTGTCACAAGGGCGTCGCACGCACCTACCAGATCCCCCGTCCCTTCCGGAATCTCACGCTTCTCGAGAACGTGGCGCTCTCCGCCTGGTTCGGCCAGAACGCCAAGGTCTCACGCTCCGATTGCTGGAAGCTCGCCGAGGAGGCGCTCGCTCTCGTCGGGCTGCCAACCGATCCGAAAGCGACGACCGCCGGCCTCGGCGCCGCGGCGCTGAAAAAGCTCGAGCTCGCCCGCGCGCTCGCCACCCAGCCCCGGCTCCTCCTCGCGGACGAAAGCCTCAACGGGCTCGATCACAACGAGATGGACCAGGCGGCCGACATGCTCGAGCGCATCCGGCGCGAGCGCGGCATCACGATCGTCTGGGTGGAGCACATCATGGGCGTGCTGATGCGCGTCGTCGATCGCGTCGTCGTTCTTGATCACGGCGAAAAGATTTTCGACGGCAAGCCCAAGGACGCGCAGTCCGACAGGCGGGTGGTGGAAGTCTATCTGGGCACCGAGGTCGCATGAGGCAAGCGAGCCGTCGATCCGAGCGCCACCAGGACTCAACACCATGCTGACACTTCACAATGTCGACGCCGGCTACGGCGGCTTCCAGGCGCTGTTCGGCGTTTCGATGGAAGTGAGGGCCGGCGAGGCAGTTGCCGTCATCGGCGCAAACGGAGCCGGAAAGACGACCCTCCTTCGCGTCATCTCCGGCATGCTGCCTGCGACCTCCGGCTCGCTCAGCATGGAAGGCACCGACCTCAGGGCCATTGCCCCGCACAAGATCCTCGAGACGGGAATCGCGCATGTTCCGGAGAGCCGGCGCCTCTTTCCGCGGCTCACGGTCGAGGACAACCTCAGGATGGGCGCGTACGTGCCGCAGGCGCGGGCGCGGTTTGCGGAACGGCTCGACTACGTCTACGGCCTCTTTCCCCGGCTCAAGGAGCGGCGTGGCCAGCTCGCCGGCACCATGTCGGGCGGCGAGCAGCAGATGTGTGCGATCGCCCGCGCGCTCATGTCGAGCCCGAAGCTCGTGCTGCTCGACGAGCCGTCGATGGGGCTTGCGCCGGTAATCGTCGCGCAAGTTTTCGAACTCGTGAAGCGCATCCGTTCCGAGGGCTACACGGTGCTCATCGTCGAGCAGAACGTGAGCCAGGTGCTCAAGGTCGCGGACCGGGCCTACCTGCTCGAGGTCGGACGGATCGAGAAGAGCGGCACATCGGCCGAACTCCTCGCAAGCGACGATATCCGCAAGGCATACATGGGGCTGTGACGGCCGCCGGCAGGCAGCCGAGCGAACGAGGGGACCGCATGGACTGCTCACTCGATATCTTCTTTGTCGAGGCGCTCATCAACGGGGTGCTATTGGCCGGACTGCTGGCACTGCTCGCGCTCGGACTGAACCTCATCTTCGGCGTCATCGACGTGGTGTGGATCTGTTATGCCGAGCTCGTTATGGTCGGCATGTATGCGATTTTTCACGCCTACAAGGGGGGAGTTCCCTTCATCCCTGCTGCGGCATTCGGCATTCTCCTGATCGCCGCCTTCGGGATGGCCTTGCATCACTTCATCATCCGGCCGGTGCTCGAGCAGGCGCCGATCAACCAGCTGTTGGTGACCGGCGGCGTTCTCTTTCTGCTGCAATCGCTCGCCACGCTCTTCTTCGGGATCGACTTCAAGAACATCGGCATCCGCCTCGGGTCCACCGGCTTTGCCGACATGAGCTTTTCCTACGCCCGAATCTGGACGTTCGTCGTCGCGCTCGTCGGAATGCTGGCGCTCTGGCTTTTCCTCACCCGGACCTACATCGGCACGGCTATTCGCGCCATTTCCCAGGATCGGCAGATCATGCCGCTGATGGGGATCGACCAGAAGAGGATCTACCTCGTGACCTCGGCGATCGGCGGCGGGCTGGCGGGCCTCGCGGCCTCGCTCATGGTCCTGCAATACGACATCTACCCGCAGATCGGACTCCAGTTCGGGCCGCTGATCTTCATGATCACGGTGCTCGGCGGCCTCGGCAACATGATCGGCGGATTCGTCGCGGCCTTCATCATCGCGCAGTTCATCGCCGTCGGTTCAAGTTGCTTTCACACCGAATGGGGCTACGCCGTTGCGTTCCTGTTCTTCATGATCGCCATCTTCATCAAGCCGCAAGGCCTCTTCGGAGCCAAGTCATGAGGACGCTGCTGCGCCCCCACTACCTCGCCGGCCTCGCGCTCCTCCTGCTCTTGCCCATCGCGATCCGATACGGCCTGCCGGCCGGGCAGAAATACTACCTGCATCTTCTGATCCAGATTCTGCTCTGGTCATTCATCTACACGGGCTGGGCGCTGATGGGCCGTTTCGGCCTCACCTCCCTCGGGCATAGCGCCTTTACCGGGATCGGCGCCTACATCACGGTTCTCGCCTGGAACTTTCTGGGGCTCATCCCGCTGCTCGGCATCCCGGTCGCGGTGCTCATCGCCGTGATCGCGGGGCTGCTTATCGGCTACCCCTGCTTCACGCTGCGCATCACCGGACACTACTTCGCGCTTCTGACGCTCGCCTTCACCGAGTTCGTCCGGCTGTGCATCGTCGGCCTCAGAGACTATACCGGCGGCTCGCTCGGTACTCAGCCGCGGCGCTATGGCGACGGCATCTCGCTCTATGCGGTCCAGTTCGAGCCCGACCGAATGCTCGCCTACTACATCGCGCTGGCGATCTGGGTGATCGGCCTCATCATCTGGGTGAAGGTTGACCAG
>CAYWBX010000277.1:5079-5315 GCA_964456015.1 uncultured Hyphomicrobiaceae bacterium
CGATGCGGCCTCGCAGGACGAGGATGCGGCTGCCTCCGTCGGCATCGACGTGACGCGCGAGAAGCTGAAGATCACCGCGCTGTCGTCGGGCATGTGCGCGTTCGGCGGCGCCATTTACGGACAGTATCAGATGTACATCGGCCCCGACACGATCGCCGGCCTCGGGATTTCGCTCAACATGGTGTTCGCGGTCATCGCCGGCGGCATCTGGACGCTCTTCGGACCCACGTTCGGGG
>CAYWBX010000278.1:0-5315 GCA_964456015.1 uncultured Hyphomicrobiaceae bacterium
CGACATCCGGGCGATCCCGGCGGAGATCGGCGGCGGCTTCGGCGGCAAGACGATCGTCTATCTGGAGCCGGTCGCGCTGATGCTCTCGAAGAAGTCCGGCCGGCCGGTCAAAATGGTCATGACCCGCGAGGAGGTGTTCCGGGCGACCGGACCGACCTCGGGGTCGAAAAGCACCGTCAAGATCGGCGCCAAGAAGGACGGCACGATCGTCGCCGCCCAAGGGATCTACTACCTCCAGGCCGGCGCCTTCCCGGGCTCGCCGATCCGAGGTGCGGCCGGCTGCTCGTTCGCGCCTTATAATATTCCGAACGTGCACTCGATTGGCTATGACGTCGTCTCGAACCGTTCCAAAGTCGCGGCCTACCGGGCGCCCGGCGCCCCGATCGGGGCTTTCGCCGTCGAGTGCGTACTCGACGAACTGGCTGAGAAGCTCAAGATGGACCCGCTCGAGCTGCGCCTGAAGAATGCCGCCAAGCAGGGCACCAAGGCGGCGCACGGCCCGGTCTATCCGGTCATCGGCTATGAGCAGACGGTCCGCGCGGCCATGGAGCACCCGCACTACAGGGCGCCGCTCAAGCCGAACCAGGGCCGCGGCGTCGCCTCCGGCTTCTGGTTCAACGCCGGCGGGGAATCGAGCGCGCAGGTGAACATCGCCGAGGACGGCTCGGTGACGGTCATCACCGGCAATCCGGACATCGGCGGCTCGCGCGCCTCGACGGCGAACATCACGGCGGAGCTGCTCGGCATTCCCTACAGCAAGGTGCAGGTGCTGATCGGCGACACCTCGACCATCGGCTTCTCGAATCTGACGGGCGGCAGCCGCGTCACCTATGCGTCCGCGATGGTGGTCACGCAATCGACGCAGGCCGTCATCAAGCAGCTTCGCGAGCGGGCCGCCAAGATCTGGAAGATCGATCCCGAAGCCGTGGTCTGGGAGGACGGCATGGCGCGACCGGCCGGCGACAACGCGGGCAAGTTCAAGCCCCTTTCGCTCGCCGAGATCGCGGCGCAGGCCAACGCCACGGGCGGCCCCATCGGCGCGGGCACGCAGCTCAACACCACGGGCGCGGAGGGCGGCTTTGCCACGCACATCTGCGACGTCGAGGTCGATCGCGAAACCGGCCGCGTTCTGGTGACGCGCTACACCTCGTTCCAGGATGTCGGCCGGGCGATCCATCCGAGCTACGTTGAGGGCCAGATGCAGGGCGGCGTCGCGCAGGGCATCGGCTGGGCGCTCAACGAGGAGTACGTCTACGACTCCCAGGGCCGCGTCGACAATCCAGGGTTCCTGGACTACCGGATGCCGGTCGCCTCCGACCTGCCGATGCTCGACAACGTGATCATCGAGATCCCGAACCCGAAGCATCCGCAGGGCGTGCGCGGCGTCGGCGAGGTGCCGCTGGTGCCGCCGCTGGCGGCGGTCGCGAATGCAGTCTACAACGCGCTCGGCATCCGCATGTCGAGCCTGCCGATGTCGCCGCCGAAGGTGCTCAAGGCGATCAAGTCGGCAAAAGGCTGAGCGAAGAGGAGAAGGCGGCCAGGGCCGCGCGCCTTGGGTTGTCGTGCTCAGTTGCGCTTGCCGGCTCACCGGGGAGAAAGGTACCGGAATGCCATCGGTTGCCGGTCCGCCGTTTCCGGGCGGGCCGGCGATTTGCGCGTGAGGGTTCGTCCGCTGCACCCCATGGACGGTGCCAGACGTGCGGATGGGGCGCGCGTCGGGATTGGTGGCGCGGTCGGCGTTATGCCAGATCGTTCGGGCATACCGGCCCGCGGCGGTCCGCGTTGCATCTCGCAGGCACTCAAGCGAAGGTTCATTGCAGCTTGCGCGATCCCGTCGCACGAGATCCGCACGGCAAGCTTGCCGGGCCGCCACAATGGCGGCTTCGGCGGTGGCTCAATCGGCGCGACTCCTGTGGCTCGGCCTCGGCGCTTCCTCATGTCGGCGCTTGATGTCTTCGATGTGACCGCGGTCGTAGCTCTTCACGTTCAGCTCTTCGACGCGCGCCTCGATCCAGGCCTCGTCGACCGTCAACGCCTTGTAGAGGAGGAAGTGCAGGCCGGCCGGGACTGCCGTGCCGAGCAGCCACCAGACCGCCCAGAGCGGACGCGTGCCAAGCGTCAGGTTCACTCCAAGCAGAACGGCGTTGAGCACGATAAAGAGCACCATGTGTGCAAGGAATGTGCGCGTGACCCACCAGTAGAAGCGACCAGTTGGGGGTGCCGGCGCACCACCCGCCGCCTCTGTGCTGCCGCCGGCATCCCTCATAGCCCCTCTCCGGGCGGTTGCGTCTCACGCAGAACCGGATAATGCTTCGCGATCTGCACGATGCGCCAGGAGTAGCGCAGCCAAAGCACGACGATTGCGATGACGACCGCCTTTTCGTAGGCGCCAAGCTTCGGCAGAAACCCATACACGAAAAAATAGAGCAGCACGCCGACGGGCGTCGCCGCACACAGCGCCGCCGCCACATGGTTCTTCGTCATCCCAAACCAGATCGCGGCCGCCACAACACCCCAGCAGGCGAGGCTCACCACGGGCGTGGCCCCGTGCGGCATGTCCGGAGAGAGCGCCGCGATGCCGAACACCGCCGCCCCGACGCCGAGAAGCACGGTGTAGGTGTAAAGCTCATAGCGCGCCTGCTCGCGCGTCAGTCGCTCCGCGCGGACGAGATACGGCGTGCGCGTATCGTCCCAGACGTAGCGCTTGAACATCTTCTCCCAGTCGAGATTGAACATGGGACCATTACCGGCGTCAAAAAAGCGAGGCGGACTTGCCTGCCGCAAACCCGCCCCATGCACACACCGCCGCGCAGCTACGGGCGGACATTTCACTCCGCCGGCTTGCTGCCCGCCGCGACAGGTGGTTCGGGCGACGCCGCGTTGCCCATTCCCGGAATCGGCACGAACGGAGCCGTGTCCGGTGCATCGTCGAGGCTGATGCGCCGCTTGCCTTCGATGGTGGAGCCTGCTTCTTCCGGCCATTCCAACGTCATCAGCGGAAAGCGCTTGTTCTCGTCACCCCACAAAATGTAGGCGACCTGCAGAAGCACCGCGATGCCGGCGACAAGCGCAATCAGAAGCCCGGCGACGAGGAAGCTCTTGATGATCCAACGGTGCGACAGGCCGATCGCCGACGGAGACACCTCGCCGACCGCATACGATGCCAGCATATAGTTCCACGCAAAATAGCCTGTCAGCAGCAGATACGGGATCATCAGGAAGACGAGACCCGCGAACTCCAGCCGAACCTTGCTCCGGAACTGCATGGTGTCGCGGATGAGATCGACACGCACATGAGTATTGTAAATGGTGCCGAACCCAAGAACGAGGGTGAACAATGCCGTGTGCAGGTGCCATTCGAGCTCCTGCATGAAGGCCGAGTCGAAATACTTCGAGACGTAGCGGGTCAGCCAGACCTGCAAGCCCTGAACATTGCCGCATTCGGAGCCCATCCACATCGCGATCGATGACAGAATGCCGACGGGGTTCCCGCCCACGCACTCGACCCGGAAGAGCAGCTTGCGCGCAACCACGTCGAGGCATGTGACGAGAACGAGCGGAATGATGAACCAAGCCGCCAGGCTTCCGATCCGGTCGACAACGCGGCGCAACGCGTTTGATGCCTTGAGCGCCGCCGGTTCGGTCCCGGGCTCGAATGTTGTTGCAGCAACTTCCTTCTGCACGCTCGGATCTCCTTCAATCGCCGTAAGTCGTCCGCATCAGCCACAGAGCTTCTTCCGGCCACAAGATCACCGAGATGAGGCCGATGAGCTGCAGGATGACGAACGGAATGATGCCGAGATAGATGCTCTGGATCTTCACCTCCTTCGGCGCGATGCCCTTGAGGTAGAAGAGCGCAAAGCCGAACGGCGGGGTCAGGAACGATGTCTGCAGGTTCACGGCCATCAGGATCGCGAACCAGTAGAGGAGATCCGCCTTGGCGACGTGATCGCCGAAATCGAGCCCGCCGATCATCGGCGCGAACACCGGCAGCACGATCAGCGTGATCTCGATCCAGTCGAGGAAGAACCCCAGCGCGAACACAATTGCCATGATGAGGAAGAGAAGCTGCCAGCTCGTCAAGCCGGCACTGTGGATGAGCTTCTCAACGATGTCGTCGCCGCCGAGCGCCCGATAGACGAAGGCAAAGCAGGTGGCGGAGACGATGATGAAAAACACCATCGACACGGTCTTGGCCGCAGTAATGCAGCTGTCGTTCAGCATTGCACCTGTCAGCCGCCCCTGGACCAGAGCGATCAGCATGGCACCGAGCGCGCCCACGGCACCCGCTTCGCTCGGGGTCGCAAAGCCGAACAGGATCGAGCCTTTGATCATGCCGATGAGGAACACGGGTGGCGCAAAGGCGCGCATCAGCAGGGGGCTCATCTGGCCCTTCGGTATGGCGAGCAGATCCGGCGGCAGCGGAGGCGCCACGCGCGGCACCATCCACGACACGAGAAGGATGAAAAGCAGATAGAGAGCCGAGAGCGCGAGCCCCGGCATCAGCGCGGCCATGAACAGATTGCCGACCGAAATGCCGAGCAGATCCGCCATAATGATAAGCATGATGCTCGGCGGGATCAGAATCCCGAGCGTTCCCGCCGCCGCGATCGTTCCGCACCCGAGCCAGTGCGCATAGCCTTGTCGAATCATCGTGGGCAAGGCCAGCGCCGTCATCATGGTCACCGAGGCGCCGATGATGCCGGTCATGGCGGCGAGAATGGTGCCCATGATGGTGACGCCGAGCGCCAGGGCGCCCGGGACCCTCTTCAAGAGCACCTGCACGCAATAGAGGAGGTCATTGGCGATGCCGCTGCGCTCCATCACGACGCCCATGAAGATGAACGTCGGAATGGCAACCAGCACCAGATTTTCCGCGGCCTGTCCCCAGATGCGAGGCACGAAGGCGAAGAATTGCTCGACCTTGAAGGTGCCAAGCATCATCCCGAGCAACCCGAAGGTCAGCGCCACCCCGCCCAGAATGAACGCAACCGGATACCCGGAAAAGAGCAACACGGCGAGCGTCAGGAACATGACGATCGGCAAGTAATCCTGCGCGGTATAGAGCAGCTCACGCCGCGCGTCGGGCGCCATTTGGGAGATGAGAACGGCGGCGAGAGCCGCCACACCCAACACCAGCAGAGGCAAAAGCCAAGTCCAGATGCTCCGCGCCGCGCCGGGCTGTCGTGAAGTCGCCATGAGGTGCTCGCCGTTGCTTTCGTCTTCCGTCGTCTCTCGCCGGTCAAGGCCTTAACGGGTAACTGGTCCCGACGGGACGGCCTCAACGCGGCGGGCAGGCCCGCGGCCGAGGACCG
>CAYWBX010000279.1:0-5312 GCA_964456015.1 uncultured Hyphomicrobiaceae bacterium
TCAAGGATTACAAGCCCGCGCCCTACGCCATCGGCGAGGTACAGCTCGATGTGCGGCTCGATCCGCACATGACGCAGGTGATCGCGCGGTCGAAGGTGCGGCCCAACCCGAAGCATTCCGGCAGGCTCGGACCGCTCGTGCTCGATGGCGAGAACCAGTCCCTCGAGGCGGTGATGCTCGACGGGGAGCCGCTGCCGGCCGCCGCCTATCGGGTGGAGGATCGGCGCCTTGTCATCAAGTCGCCGCCGACGCGACCCTTTAGCCTGGAGATCCGCTCAACCAACAATCCGTCAGAGAATAAGGCGCTCTCCGGGCTCTACCTGTCGCGCGGCATCTTCTGCACGCAGTGCGAGGCGGAGGGCTTTCGCCGCATCACGTACTTCCTGGATCGGCCCGACAATCTTGCGGTCTACACAACCCGGATCGAGGCGGACGCCGACCTGGCACCGGTGCTGCTGTCCAACGGCAATCCAGGGGAGCGGGGCGTGCTCGACGGCGGCCGCCGGCATTATGCCGTCTGGCACGACCCGCACCCGAAGCCCTCTTACCTTTTTGCGCTGGTTGGCGGCCGGCTCGGCTCGGTGACATCGAGCTTTCGTACCCGCTCCGGCCGCGAGGTCAAACTCGCGATCTACGTTGAGCCCGGCAAGGAGGACCGCTGCGACTGGGCGCTCGAATGCCTGAAGCGCGCCATGCGCTGGGACGAGGCGCGGTTCGGACGCGAATACGATCTCGACGTCTTCAACATCGTCGCCGTGTCCGACTTCAACATGGGCGCGATGGAGAACAAGGGCCTCAACATCTTCAACGACCGCCTCGTGCTCGCGAGCGCGGAGACGGCGACGGACAGCACGTATTTCAACATCGACCGCGTGATCGCGCACGAGTACTTCAACAACTGGACGGGCAACCGCATCACTTGCCGCGACTGGTTCCAGCTCTGCCTCTCGGAGGGACTGACGGTGTTCCGCGATCAACTCTACTCGGCGGATTTCCGATCGCCGTCGGTGCAGCGGATCGCGGAAGTGCGCAGCCTGAAGGCGGGGCAGTTCCCGGAGGATGCGGGGCCGCTCGCACACCCCGTGCGGCCCGACCGCTTCATCGAGATCAACAACTTCTACACGATGACGGTCTACGAGAAGGGCGCGGAGCTCTGCCGGATGATCCAGACGCTGCTCGGGGCGGAGGACTTTCGCAGAGGCATGGACCTCTACTTCGAGAGGCATGACGGGGAGGCGGCGACGGTCGAGGATTTCGTGCGCTGCTTCGAGGACGTAAGCGGGCGCGACCTGTCGCAGTTCATGGTCTGGTACGGACAGGCGGGAACGCCGACGCTCGCTTGCAGGCTCAAGTATGATGCGCGCCATCGGACGGCCGACCTCACCGTCGAGCAGGTGCTGCGACCGACGCCGGGCCAGCCGAGAAAGAAGCCGTTGCACATTCCGCTGAAGCTTGGGCTCCTCGGCGGCAACGGCAACGATCTGCCGCTCGAACTCGCGAGCGGCACGACCGTCCGGCACGGGGTGCTTGAGATCCGCAAGCGCAAGGAGACGTTCCGGTTCGTCGGCATTCCGTCGAAGCCGGTGCCCTCGCTCCTCAGGTCCTTCTCGGCGCCGGTCAACCTGACGATCGATCTGTCCGATGACGACCTCGCCTACCTGATGACGCACGACCGGGACGAATTCAACCGCTGGCAGGCGGCGCAGGACTTCGCAACCCGTGTGCTCGTGGGCGGCGTGACGGCCAAGGCGACAGGGGCCAAGGCGCCCGATGCCTCGGGCTTCATCGCCGCGCTCGGGGCGATCGTCGAGAACGAGCGGCTGGAGCCGGCCTTCCGGGCGCAGGTGCTGGCGCTGCCGAGCGAGACGGAGGTGGCGCGCGTCATTGGCGAAAACATTGATCCGGCGCTCATCCACCAGGTTCGCGAAGGGCTGCGCCGGCGGATCGCCCGCAAGCTCGGCGGACTGCTCGAGGCGATCTACAACGATAACGCCATTCGTGAGCCCTACGCGCCGACCCCGGCGCAGATGGGCAAGCGGTCGCTCAGGAACGTGACGCTGGGGCTGCTCGCGGCTCGCGCCGGCGAAGCCGACATCGCGCGCGCCAGACGACATTTCGAAGGGGCCCGGAACCTGACCGATGAGAGTGCTGGCCTCATGGTGCTTGCCGATGTCAAGGGGCCGGTCAGAGCCGAGGCTTTCGAGACGTTCTATCGGAAGTGGCAGCACGACCATCTCGTGATCGACACCTGGTTCGCTTACCAGTCGGGCTCATCGCTGCCAGACACGCTGACGCGGGTCAGGCAGTTGCTGCGCCATCCCCTGATGCGTCTCGAGAACCCGAACAAGGCGCGCAGCCTGATCGGCGCGTTCGCGGCAAACGCGCTGCATTTCAACCGGCCCGACGGTAAAGGCTATGCGCTCGTGGCCGATTGCATTCTGCGGATCGACCGGTTCAATCCGCAACTCGCGGCGCGGCTGCTCACCTCGTTCCGGAGCTGGAAGACGCTCGAAGCGGGCCGCAGGAAGCTCGCCGGCGAGACGCTTGAGCACATCAAGGCCGCAAAGCCGCTGTCACGCGACGTTTTCGAGATCGTCACGCGGATGCTGGATTGACACAGGAGGCGGGAAGCCTCGGACGTCACCGTTTGTTCGTCTCGACAAATCGATTCGACGAGCATCATAGTGTTGACATGATTCGGCGAGGCGTCTCGCGCCGAATCCGCCCCACCACATCGCTGACTTGCCGGCTTTTCGGGAGAACGGAATGGCGCTGCCTTTTCGCGCGGGATCGTGCGCGCCACGTGCGGCCACTGCGAGGCTCACTCCCGCACTCGAGGCTGCAAAACGCGGGCTTGCGCCTGGCAGCGCCCGGTTGCGGCGGGCGGCGGCCATCGCCAATCTCGTCATCGCCTGCCTGCTGGTCGTCGTACTGCTGGCGGCATGGGGCATCCCAGTCCCGGGGGGACCGGTTCAGGCGGCCCTGGCGGGTCCGGCGGCAACGATTGCCACGTTGGCGGTCGCGAGCGTCCTCGCCTCGCTCGTTCTCGTTCTCGATGCTTCACCTGCGGATGCGGACCGCGTCGCGGCGAAGGATCAGTTCCCCCCGGAAGGCGATCCGGAGCGGGGCGGCATCGAGTCCGGCGGCAGCGCGCCGACGGGGTGCAATACGATGCCCCGTGATCTCGACCTCTGCGGACTGATGTCGTCGATGCAGCATGATCTGCGCACGCCGCTCAATGCCATCATCGGCTTTTCCGACATCATGCAGCAGGAGCTGCACGGACCGCTCGGGTCGGACCGGTATCACTCCTACGCCGGACATATCCGGGAGAGCGGCATTGTCCTGCTCGGCGCCATCGAATCGACGCTCGCGCTAACGCTGCGGCTTGCGGCGGCAACCGGCGTTGCCGGGGATGCCGTCGCGCGCGAGGCGGAGGATCGTGTCCGTGCTTCAGGCAGAGCCGAGCCGCACGCCTGAGGCGGCTCTCACTTTTCGACCGGGGCGGGTGGAGGCTCGGGTGGGACACCGGCATCCGCGGGCGGCGGGCGACGCCAGGCGCGCCACGGACCCCGGCCGCGCGGGCCCTCGGTTGCCTGCCAGCGCGCCAGCGCTGCGCGCTCGGTGCTGTCGAGCATCTTGACGATGGCGAGGACCAGCTTCTGCGCCTCCGCGCGGGCACGGCTCTCGGTCTCGTGCAGGCGGGCCTGGGCGGCGGCGAAACGCGCGACGTCGAAGGGATCGGCGGTCAGGGATGTCTGGACGTCCAGACGTGCGGCGCGAAGCTCGGCGCGCAACGCGCGCAGCAGGCGGCGCTCATCCGTGGTCCGCTGCCAGATTTCCTGGCGGCGCCCATGAGGCAGCGAGGCGGCAAAGGCAATCAGATTGCCGGGGCCGGATACAGTATAGGCCGTGGCGAGCGGGCCACCATGGCGGAAGCGCCAGATCGCGGTGCCGACCGCGCCCGCCACGGCCAGGTTGACGGCCAGTGAGACGACGAGGAGGACCTTCATCCAGCGGGGCGCCTTGGCCCTGACGCTTTGCGGCTCAGTCCCGGCGGTCATAGCTGGTCCTCGTCGGGGGGCGGCGTGAGGCTGTCGCCGCTCAGCGTGGCCATGAGCTGGGAGATCTCGGTCTCGATTCCTGCCGTCTCCAGAAGACCGCGCAGCGGTTGCTCGGCCACGTCGACGAGGCCGATGAGCACGCCCATCACGAGCGATGCGGCGAGCGAGGCGGCGACCTGCCACAGCTGGCGGCGCGGGGGCGAAGACGCGCCGGACCGGTGGGGCTCGACGCGGTGACGAGGGGGCAATGGAATGATCCTCGCCGAGACCGGCTCGGGTTGCGCCGCCGGAGTCGGACGGCTGAGCGCGGCCATGATGGCGCCGGCAATCCGGGCGTGCTCGGATGGCGGCACGAGCGGCGCTGCGGCCAGCGCGCGGTCGAGCGCGCGGGCCTCGCGGTGAAGAGCGCGGGCGGCCGGTTCGCGCGCGATGAGGTCGGCAGCTTCGCGCCGGTCGGCGTCGGGCCAGCGGTCGAGATCGGCACCGAAGGCATCGAGGCGGTTGCGAAAGCGCTCCAGAGGCGTCGGGTGTCGGGTCATGAGTTGCAAGCAAGGCGCTGAGCCTTGTCTCCGGTTGTGACGGCTGCCGTCATGTCGGGTCCTCCGCGTCGGGCAGCAGAGCCTGCCATTCGTCCTTGAGTGCTGTCTTGAGAGTGCGCCGGGCTCTGGCGAGCAGCGATTCCACCGCTTCGTCAGAAATACCGAGAGCGGCCGCCACCTCCAACTGGCTGAGCCCCTCGAAGTGAAACAGCGTCAGGGCAGCCCGCTGGCGGTCCGGCAGTGCCTTCAGGGCAACGTCCACCCGCTGCGACAGCTCCGCTTCGCCTATGGAACGAATCTGGCTGGCTGGTTCCGTCTGTTCGGGCACTTCCTCGACGAGGGCGGTCCGCCGGGCGGCGCGGACGCGGTCGATGCACAGGTTGGTCGCAACGCGACGCAGCCAGGGCCTGAGGCCGCCCGCCCCGAGTTCGAGGCTTGCCGCGTTGCGCCAAAGCCGGAGCAAGGCGTCCTGCGCGACGTCCTCGGCTTCGGTGTCGTCGCGCAGCATGCGACGGGCGATTGCGAGCAGATGCGGCAGATTGCGATCGACGACGCTGCGAAACGCCGCCTCATCGCCCGCGGCCATACGCCGGAGCAGAGCCGCATCCTCGGCCGGCCCGGCAACCTGCTGATCGGGCCGCTGCGGCGTCTGCGGCACCCTCGCCATCGCTCGGTCAGTCCTTCCATCACCTGCCCGGCCTGGCGGAAC
>CAYWBX010000280.1:0-2045 GCA_964456015.1 uncultured Hyphomicrobiaceae bacterium
AAAGCCGCCAAGACGGGGCAGATCGGCGACGGAAAAATCTTCGTTTCGACGGTCGAGCACACCGTCCGGATCAGAACCGGCGAGACGGACGACAACGCGCTTTGATCATCGCCGCCACTCCACATCATGAACTGCGACACGAGGGACCATCGACGATGTCTTTCAGCCTTCCATCACGCCGTTTGGCGACCGTAATCGCGGCAGTGGCGCTGCCTTTTGCGTCCGCGATTCCGGCGCTGGCCGCAACGCCCGTGCCAAACAAGGGCGACACGGCGTTCATGTTCGTGGCGACCGTGCTGGTGCTTCTGATGACGATTCCGGGGCTGGCTCTGTTCTATGGCGGTCTCGTGCGCGCCAAGAACATGCTCTCCCTGCTCATGCAGGTGTTCGCCATTGTGGCGATGGTCTCGATCATCTGGGTGGTCTACGGCTACAGCCTTGCCTTCACGGGCGGCGGCCGTTTCAACGACTACATCGGCGGTCTCGACAAGATGTTCCTGAAAGGCGTCACGGCCGAGACGACGGCCGCGACCTTCTCGAATGGCGTCGTCATTCCGGAATATCTCTACGTCGCCTTCCAGATGACCTTCGCGTGCATCACGCCGGCGCTGATCGTCGGCGCATTCGCGGAGCGCGTGCGGTTTCCTGCACTGATGCTGTTCATCGCGCTTTGGGTGACATTCGTATATTTCCCCGTAGCGCACATGGTCTGGTATTGGGCTGGGCCCGATGCGCTGGCGGATGCCGCCAAGAAGGTTGCGGCGGCGAGCGGCGATGCGAAGAAAGCGGCTGAGGAGGCACTTGCCGCGGTGCAGGCCGACGCGGGCAAGATTTACAAGTGGGGCGCGCTCGACTTCGCCGGCGGCACTGTGGTGCACATCAACGCCGGCATTGCCGGGCTCGTCGGCGCGCTCCTGATCGGCAAGCGCGTCGGCTTCGGTCGCGAAGCCATGCCGCCGCATTCGCTCACCATGACCATGATCGGCGCCTCCCTGCTCTGGGTCGGCTGGTTCGGGTTCAATAGCGGCTCGAACCTCGAAGCCAACGGCACGGCGGCGCTCGCCATGATGAACACGTTTGTCGCGACGGCCGCCGCGGCGCTCGCCTGGATGCTCGCGGAATGGATGGGCAAGGGCAAGCCGTCGCTGCTGGGGCTTGTCTCCGGTGCGATCGCCGGCCTTGTCGCGGTCACGCCGGCCTCGGGCTTCGCCGGGCCGATGGGCTCCATCGTGCTCGGGCTCGTTGCCGGCGTCATCTGCTTCATCGCCTGCACCTCGCTCAAGAATGCACTCGGCTATGATGACAGCCTCGATGTCTTTGGCATCCACTGCATCGGCGGGATCATCGGCGCCATCGGCACGGGCTTTCTCGCCGCGCCCGCGCTCGGCGGCAGCGGCATCCTCGACTACGTCGTCAAGCCCGGCGAGGGCGTGGTCGGCGAGTACGTCATCGCGACCCAGGTGATTACGCAGATCAAGGCGGTCGTCCTGACCATCGTCTGGTCGGGCGTGGGCTCGCTCATCCTCTTCAAGGTTGCCGACATTCTGGTCGGCCTGCGTCCGGCCGAGCAGGCCGAGCGCGAGGGCCTCGACATCACCGAGCACGGCGAGCGCGCCTACAACCTCTAGGGTCTTCCCGCCGTCGCCTCTGTCTCCTGCAAGGCGGCGGCGGTTTGCCAGCACCCCCAGCGCTGGTCCCCTTGCGACGGGCATGTCATGCTGCCCGTCGCATTTTTTCATCCATCGCGGCGCGGACGTACCCCGGGGCAAGCATGACCGACACCACGATTACGGCATTGAAAACCACGCTGATCCGCGTTCCATGGGCCGGCGAGCCACCGCTCAACGGCATCATGCCGCCGTCAGCCCGCGAGCTCCTCGTCCTTGAGGTCGCGACCAGGAGCGGCTTGACGGGGATGGGCTATCTGCAGCCGCTCGCCGGCGGCCTCGAGACGCTCGATTCGTGCCTCAAGGAAATGGTGGCGCCGAAGGTGCTTGGCCGCGATGCGACCGAGATCGAAGGTATCTGGCAGACGCTCTGGAAGA
>CAYWBX010000280.1:2055-5272 GCA_964456015.1 uncultured Hyphomicrobiaceae bacterium
CTACTGGACCGGCCGCATGGGGCTCGCAGTCTTTGCGCTCTCCGCTGTCGACATTGCGCTCTGGGACATCGTCGGCAAACGCGCGGGCCTTCCGCTCTATCGCCTCTGGGGCAAGTGTCGCGGCGAAGTCGAGGCCTATGGCTCGGGCTGCTGGCGCGGCCTTGGTCGTGACGGCATGATCGCGCGCGCCAAGCACTTCACGGGCATGGGGCTTCGCGCCATCAAGATGCAATGCGCTCACATCCGCCCCTGGCGCGAGGACGTGAAGAACGTCGCCGCCATGCGGGAGGCGTTGGGCCCCGACGTTGAGATCATGATCGACGCCAACATGGGCTGGACCGCGGACGTCGCCATTCAGGCCGGCCGCTACTTCGATGAGTACGATGTTTACTGGCTGGAGGAGCCCGTCGTCTGCGAAGATTTCGACGGCTATCGCCGGATCGCGGCGCAACTCAAGACCCGCGTCGTCGGTGGCGAGACGCATTTCACGCGCTACGACATGCGGCCGTTCTTCGTCGAGCCGACGGCGCCTATCCTGCAGCCGGATATGATGCGCGGCGGCCTGACCGAGCTGCGCAAGATCGCCGCGTGCGCCGAGACCTGGGGCATCACCATCGCCCCGCACCTCTTTCACGAGCTGATGGTGCACCTGCTCTGCTCGATCCCGAATGCCAATTACCTCGAGTACATGGACTGGAACGACGACCTGTGGGTGACGCCGTCCATCCCGGTGAACGGCATGGTGCGCCCACCGGAGGCGCCGGGACACGGATTGGCCTTCAAGCCGGAGCTCTTAAAGAGCCAGCGCGTTGGCGGCTTTGAATTGGTTCTTCGCTAGTCGTGGACAGGAGCGGGCGACGGTCAAGTCGGCGGAGGCGCGCATGGGTCACGAACCGCTGGTGATGCTGCTCCGCATCCTCGGGGCGCTGGCGATCGGCGCCGTGATCGGGCTCGAGCGCAGCTATCACGGTCGTCCCGCGGGCTTCCGCACGCATGCGCTCGTCTGCATGTCGTCGGCGCTCTTGATGCTGGTCACGGTCCATCAGACGACCTGGATGACCGAGGTCAAGCCCGAGGCCATCAGCACCGATCCGACGCGCATGGCGCAGGGCATCATGACCGGCATCGGCTTTCTGGGCGCCGGCGTGATCTTCAAAGAGGGTCTCACGGTGCGCGGATTGACGACTGCCGCCTGCATTTGGGCGACGGCCGCGATCGGCATTCTCGTCGGGATCGGCTTTTGGTTTCCCGCCCTCGTCGGGGCCGTCGCCACCCTGCTCGTGCTGGCCGCGTTCCGCTGGATCGAGGTCCGTCTCCCGAGCGAGTATTATGCGCATTTCCACGTCTGCTTTCGCCGCGACAAGGTGATGGAGGAGGGAGCCCTCCGCAAGCTGATCGGGGAACGCGGGTTTACCATTGCCAACATGCATTCCCGACTGACCGACAGCGGGGCGCTTTTTGAGTACCGGATGGTCATCAAGAGCCGCGACCGGGCCAAGGCGCAGGATCTCCCGACAGCCCTCCTTGCGCTGCCGGAGGTCATCGAATTCCGCATCTCACCGACCGGTGACTGAGCGCTCGTGCGCAAGCCACAGACAGGATGTCGGATGAGCCTGACGTGATTCCCGCGCAGGGCCAATCAGCCGCCGCACCGCCATCAGCCGACGGGGCACAGCTCCTGCCCCGGCTGTCTGCCCCGGACAAGGTCGCCAGACCCGCGGGTCGCTATTGGCGGGTCTTCTTCGGAGGGAGATCGCCTTTGCTCACACCCGCCTCGGGAAACACCCACATGGCTATGACCGCAAACACCGACAACCCGACCACCAGCCAGTAGAGCTCAGGCTTGCCGTAGGCCGCTTCCCAGTGTGCGAAGCCGAAGCCCACGAGGACCGTTATCAGCGAGACGATGGCCTTGACGTCATTTGGCATTCAAGCATTGAGCCGGGCAGGCTTGCGTCTCGATTCGCGGAGTTCCGCGGAGTTGTCCGCCAATCGCGCCGGCGGCGAGCCGCAACCGAGAGTTTGCCCCTGCTCCTCCCTCAGTAGTTGCCCATCGGTTGCGCGGCGGCTTCGTCCGGCCGCGCCGGCCGGCTGCGCAGGTTCTTCTTGAGATAGCGGGTGTCATACCCGTTGAAGAGATGCCCAATGAGGCCGCGGTCCAGGTCCGACGTCCCCATCAGCCAGTCGGCGATCGGGAAGGTCAGATTCATGTTGGTTTCCATCATCAGCTTGGCATTGTGGTGCGCTGTGTGATGACGGCGCAGCGTGTTGACGAACGGGCAGTTGCGAACGAACCAGTTCTCGTCGACGTGGCAGCAGAAGTGCATGAACTCGTAGATGAGATACATGCCCGTCGTGGTGCACATGAAGAGCCAGCCGACGTTCGGCGAGAACACGTTGCCGAGGATGATCGCCGCCGGCAGCGACATCAGGATGAACACGACCAGCGCATAGGGCGGGAATACCGTCACGCGCCAGTCCTTGTGGTCGCGGAAGCGCATCTCGCTGTCGGTGAAGAACTGGTGATGGTTGAGCGTGTGCCGCTCGTAGACGGCGCGCAGGCCTTTGATGGGAATGGGCCGGTGCATGATGTACTTGTGCACCCACCATTCGAAGATGTTGGTAAAGAGGAACGTGACCGGGATCGTCAGCAGTTCGAGCCAGCTCGGCGCATTGATGTGCTGCAGGTAGATGTAGAATGCCGCCGCGCCCATGGCGTAGATGATGACGATGTGCAGATAGCCGTCATAGAAGCCCATGATGCGCGACCGGTACTCCTGCCGGAACAGTTTCTGCCGCTCGCTGATCATTGCCGGTCTCCCGCCTTGCCGGGGCGCTCCGCGCCCGCGAGTTCTCAGTGTCGCTGCGATGACTGATATATCAGATGCCCGGTGACGGTCAACCGTCGGGCGGGGCGCGGAGCCGCGGCAACGCACGGGGCGGCGGATCGCCGAAACGGCGCGGCCCGCGCCGGTGCATCGTGTGCCTGTCGAGAGGGCCGGCCTCCCGCGAAGAGCCCGCATCGGCTATGATTTGGCGCACGAAACGCAGTCCTGCGCGCGGAGTGGTGTCATGGCGATGGACCAGGCTGATCGCAGAGACCGACCGTGGGCCTGCCTCGCCGTCCTGCGCAGCCTTGTGCTCATGGGCGTCGCGGCGGGTCTGCTCGCCGTTCCGCTCCGAGAGACCGCGGGCGCGCAAGGCGCTTCCGTCGAGC
>CAYWBX010000281.1:0-5270 GCA_964456015.1 uncultured Hyphomicrobiaceae bacterium
TGCCGCCGCGCTCGGCGATTTCGGCGGCCAGCGCCTCGAGACGCTCCATGCGCCGCGCCGCGATGGCAACCTTGGCGCCCGCTCGCGCGAGCACGCCCGCAAAATGATGCCCCAGCCCGGACGACGCCCCAGTTACCAGCGCCGCACGGCCTGAAAGCGAGAAGATGTCGGTGGTCTGCACCTGCGGGTTTCCTGCCGATTCGGATCTGCGATGGCCCGGCACCGCATGCCGCGCGCAGTCTAGCGATCTCACTCGTCAGCGCAACGTGTTGCGGCAAGCGCCGCGCCGGGGCTTGCGCCGGACCCTCTCCTTGCGCCCGTCGCGCGGGAAGAGCTGCGAGAACCGGGGCCGTAGGCGACCGCGCCCGGGCATGGATTGATTGCGTTGCCGGCGGCGCACTTCCGCTCGCGGCCCTCAAGCCTGCGCGCCATCCGGCGACAATACGCCCTCTGACCAAGCAGCACCCGACGCATGCTTGCCGCCCCAGATGATAAGGAGCTGAACGTTCGCGCGCCGCGTCAGACGGCCTTCGCGCGCTGGGCAAGTCCGGCCAGGTAGTTCTGAATGAGATCCTTGACCAGATAGGCGGCCGCTTCCGTCGTCACGTTCGACAGCTTGTTGGCCGTTGAGAGAGAGGTGATGCCGTGCACGCCGGCCCAGAGCACACGGGCCGATCGCTGCCGCGCTTGCACATCCTCCGGGGCAAACAGCGGCGCCATGGCATCCTCGACGCGCGACATCAGCCGCTCGAGCTTCTCCTGATACCATGGCGGCGTGTCGGCCCCGCCGGGCATGTAGTGTTCGAAGAGCAGGTTCCAGAGCTTGGGCCTCTCGCTCGTGAAGGCGAGGTACGTCTCCGCGAGCTTGTAGACCCGGTCCTCCGGCGACCCGGTGTGAGGGATGGCGCTGAGGCGCTGATCGAGCGCGTCAAGCACCCGAGCTTCGACGTGCAGCACCACGTCGTCGAGATTCTGGAACATGTTGTAGATGGTGCCGGGCGAGTACCCGATCCGCCGGGCGATCTCGCGGGCTGAGAGCCCGGCGAGTCCGTTCGTCTCGATGATGGCCTGAGCCGCATCCAGAATGAGCTGACGGAGCTGTTCAGGCGTGTGCGTCGATCGCCTTCCCATCGGCAAGTGCTTTCACGCTGATATGACCAGCGTACAATTTTATATGTAAACGCCTTTCATCGCAATCGCGGATTAGCTGCGACCATCACACCGCGACCCGGTCGGTTCGCCGCCGCCGGATCCCGGTGTCCAGGAAAATTAAATATTCAGTCTTGACAATAGGTTGATGGCAAGTAGCGGCACCTCAGATGGTGCCCCCTGTGACGCAGTTGACCGGCCGCAGATGCACGCAGCTGGAATTGCGGGGCTTCAAGTAGAACTTTTCCTGCATCTCGAAGGCCGTCTGGATGAAATACCTGAAGATCAGGGGCTGGTAGTTGTAGGTGGCCTCGGCGATGATGACGCTCTCCCCCGGCGCAATGAGGTTCGCCGGCATGGAGGTGTAGGTGGTGTTGCGCGCCGCTGGCGTAGCGCCGCGGTTGTCCCGCGACCAGTCGACCCGGTAGGTGACGTTGCCGTTCTGGTTTTGCGCAATCACGCTGTAGATTTTCACCGTGAGCCGCGAAAGGTCGTAGGGCTCCATCAGCTGCTCGATGATCTTGAGGTGGCCGTCCACCTCGGACTCGGTCAGGCCTTCCACCGGCGCGCGCGCGATGAGGTCCGCCGTCGAACTGGCGGACTGGGTGACGCGCCGGTCGACGGTCAGCGCCTGGCTGAACTCCACAGCGCCGACGAAAAGGAAGAACATCACCGGCACGATCATGGCAAACTCGACGGCGGCGACACCTCTCTTGTCCCTGCGCAGCTTTCCGGCGATTTGCCGAAACGTGGCCGACGCCTTGGCGGTCATCGACGTCATCGTGATATCTCCCGTCTCCTGACGATTGGCCCGGCATCCCGGACGCCGGCAGCTAATAACAAGGCCGAAATGCGTCTTCAGTTGGTGTAGGGCTCCGTTCGGAACGTCGTCGTCGCCTGCACGAGCATGGAACCGTTGGCCATGTCCCCGAAATTGATCCAGGGAAACTTCGCCATATCCCATTCGTAGCAGGCCCAAACGAGAACGACCATGTTTTGCGTCCCCGGGACATACTCGGCGGTACGGTTGAGATCGCCGTTACCATCGAGGCATTTTGGCAGGCTTTGCGGAGTGATGTCGCTGCTGTTCGGAAAACTCTTGACGTTGACGAAAACCTTTCCCTGGCAGTCGATGTGAGCCGGCACGAACTCGCAGACCTTGTTCTTGAAGTCCTGCGGCGTCAGCCCGGCCTGCTGGGCCTGGCCGGTTCGGATAATGCGCGACGCCTGCTCGACCGCATTCTCCATGCTGAAGACGGTGAAGAAATAGAGGCCGACCGCAATGATTCCAAAGAGCATCGCGAAGAATGGCATCGCTACCATCGCGAACTCGATCGCGGTCACTCCATCCGTATCGTTCCGGAGCCTGCGCATGAAACTCGCAGGCCTGGACGCCGGTCGGTTCGCCGGCTCGACGCACGATTTCATGTTCTCGACGCCTCTGAAACACGCATGTCACCGCCGGCAATGACATCCGAAAGCGGTGAAGAAAACCTTTCTGCGCGCCCTTCACTCCAATCTTTGGTTAATTTCCGAGATCACTTCGATCCGCGACGCACATTGCGAATGTCGCGCCCCATTTTGCCGCTGCCGATTACCGCGGTCGCGATCCGATTGCGCGAGACATTCAATGACAATTGCTGCACAATTGGCGGGTGCGGATTAGCCGAAGCGACCTTCGCCTCGATGATGATCCACATGCTCCAATTGCTCTTCCCCTGCGCGATTGGAGCACAGCGCGACGATCGGGTCGCGTGCCGGCGCGGAGCGGATGTGCCCCTGTTCGCTCCGCGTCGCGTCTTGCCAGGCGCTTTCTTCAGGTCAGCGGGGTGCCGCGACCTGGGCATAATGGAAGGTGAAGCCGACCCCGCCCAGCGAGACGCGATCGCCGTCCTCGAGCACGGCGTGCTCCCTGACGTTGCCATTCACGAGGATCGGGTTGGGCTCGGCCCGATCGGCCATCTGATTATGGATTTCGAATTTGCCGCCTTCGCCGAGCACAAGAAGGGCATGATGGCGCGAGACGCGGATGTCGTTGACGCGGATGTTGGCCTCGCTGTGCCGACCGATGACTGACCGCGGCTCGGTGACGTTGAAGGTGCCGAGTCCTTTCTCGAACTCGATGGTGGCCAGCACCGGCTTCTCGGCCTGGGTGACGGCTTTCGCTTGCGAGACCACGGGCCCCGCGGTCGCGAGGATCGGCTCCGCCGTGGGCGCACCGTCCTTGAGCCCTTCGCCGTAGCGCTTGAACATCACGCGCATGGCCGGCGTCGGCAGCCCGGTCGAAAACAGGCACATGAAGATCGCGGCGGCAAACATCAGCGGCGACACGACCTCCTTCTCCAGGAAGACGACGATCACGATGATGCCCATCAAGCCTTTTGTTTGCAGCAGAAGGCCGACGCTCATCGCGAACGGCCAGCTTTCGCCGGTCATGCGCGCCGCAATGCCGTGGCCGATCATCTTGCCGAAGACGCAAAGGATCGAGCTGACGATGAACAGGATCCACACATTCGGGTCGGCAAAGCTGAACTTGGTGTTGAGGCCCGTGTTCAGAAAGAAGAAGGGCATCAGCACGAGGGTCGTCACGAGATCGAGACGGTGCGCGGCGAGCTCGCGAACGCGATCCGGGAGGAAGTAGCCGGCGATGAAAGCACCAAGAACCGGGTGCAGCTCGGTGATGCCCGTGATCGCCGATGCGACGAAGATGGCGAGCGCCGTCATCGTGATGACGGCGGCCTCGCCCTCCTGGTTCTCGAGCATCCGGTTGAGAATCGGCGAGGCGACATAGAGCACGAAACCGATGCTGAGAAGACCGCCGGCGGCCGCCTTCGCCAGCGCCATGGGCAGGCTGCCGCCGAGCGTGAGCGCGACGACGATGCCGAGTCCGAGCCACATCATGGTGTCGGCGATGCTCGCACTCGCGAGCGCAACGGCCCCGAGACGGCGCCGGGTGATGTCGAGCCCGCGAAGAATGAGCGCCAGAACGGGCAATGCCGATACGGCAATCACCAGACCGTAGGCGATGGAGAAAGAGAAGGCGTTGGCCTTGGCGCCGCGTGCTTCCGGAATTGCGTAGTAGATGATGTAGCCGGCAACGATCGCGATGCCCCACCCGAACAGCATTCCGAGCACGCCAATCGAAACAACGCTCTTGCCGGACTTGCGGATGAGCTCCTTGTCGGCGTCGGCGCCTGCGAGGAAGCCGAACAGGCAGACCGCAATCGTCGCGATGGCGCCGATCGCGGCCGCCCGGTTGACCACCTGCTCGCCGTGATAGCAGGTCACGCCAAAGAGAGCGTTGAAGAGCTCTTTCGCATCTTGCGGATTCTTGCACACATCGGCCGGCTTCGACGGATCGAATCGCGGCGCGAGGTTCAGGAAGTTTGCGTCGATGGCGCCGAAGATCGCAGGCCCAAGCAGCACGCCGGCGAAGATCTGCACGACACCGAGCGGAAACCACTTGCGCAACCCGAGCGCCCGCCACAGCAGAAACGGGAAGAGGATGACGATGCACGCCTGCACCAGGAGCAGATAGGGCGACTTCAGGTCGTTCAGGATCGAGACCAGGCTGGCGTACATGAACGGGCCTCCCGCAGGTGAACGGCTAACTTGTGGATTGAACGGCGCGCAGGATCAGTTGACTGAGGGTAGCGCGAAGCCTGGCCCGAACGCCAGGGTCGCCGCGGAATGAGGAAGTCCGCGACAGCTCTTCGCCCGTCGCAGGGGCGACTTGAGACATGTTCTTAAGGGCGGGGACGCCGCTGACAGCGGCGCCGGCTACTTCGTATCAGACCAGTCGAACTCCGGCCCGCAAAGCGGTACGAACAGCAACTCGGTCCGCCCCATCATGATGCGGTCCCGCGGTTTGAGCTCGGTGTTGGTGAGAAGCGCGCTGCCGTTGAGATGAACGAGATTGGGGCGTCCCAGGTTCGGCACGAGCTGGAACTGGCGCTTCTTGTGGTCGTAGACGAGGAACGCCTGCTGCTCGCTCGAAATGGTGTCGTCCCCGAAATCGATGGCGATGCGTTGCGAGGCGCTGCGGCCAATGGTGTTGCTGCCGTTGAAGATCGGCCGGTGATTGCCTTTGCCGGGCCCGTCGAGAACGACGAGCCAGCCGA
>CAYWBX010000282.1:0-5262 GCA_964456015.1 uncultured Hyphomicrobiaceae bacterium
GGCGGACTTGAACCGCCGACCTAAGGATTATGAGACCTTCGCTCTAACCACCTGAGCTATCCCGCCAAACCCATGTGCGCGATATAGGTAACGGCGCGCTCGGCTGTCAAGCAAGAGGCTGGGACCCGTCGAACGTTGCAACGGGATCATGAAACCGTAAGCCGCCGGCACGCGCAGCCTTCGGTGGCTCACCCTCTTTCACACCGTCGATCGAGCCTCAGAACATGCGCTCAAAGCGCAGCATCGTGAAAAGGCCCCAGGGCCGCAACGGCTGGCGATCCACCACCTTCAAGTTCTCGCACACCATGACCCGGTCGAGGTCGAACACGGGGCGCCAGCCGAGCTTGTCGCCGAACGGCGCCATGCGGCGCTCGACCCAGCCCCGCACCCCCTCCTCCTGGCTGAAATGATTGACCAGGATGACCTGCCCGCCAATCTTGCAGACGCGCGCGAGCTCCCGCATCACCTTCTCCGGCTCCGGCACGACGGTGAGCGTGTACATGGCAACCACCGTGTCGAAGCTGGCGTCGGGGAACTTCAAGTCGCCCGCGTCCATCTCATGGAGCCCGGTGACGTTTTCGAGCCCCTCTTCAGCAACCTTTTCCCGCGCCTTCTCAAGCATCTCGGGCGAAAGATCGATGCCGACGATCTCGAGATGGCTGGCGTAGTTCGGCAGTGACAGGCCGGTGCCGACGCCCACCTCGAGGACCCGGCCGCTGCGCCGATTGATCAGCTCAACGGCATGCCGGCGGCCTTCCGTGGTGAAGCGCCCGAACGTGTTGTCATAGAAGGGTGCCCAGCGACGATAGGCGCTGCGCACCGCCTTTGCGTCCATGTTGGCGGCCTTGACCGGTCGCGATGTTGAACGCTGGCGCGATGCCCCACCATTGCCCGGCGTACGCAACGTCGAAGTCATCCCTCTCTTGCTCCTCTGAACCGTCGACCGAAGCAACCACCGGATGTCGGTGCTGGGGCCGGCCCGACCGACAAACAGCGATTTCCCTCACGACCCGGAACGTAACCCGGGCTCAGATGAACGGGGCGTGAAAGCGCGGCTCTCAGCCTGTGCGAAGCTGTCGGCGATCCAGCCGCCGCCGAGCACCCGTGCCCGAGGCGTATCGTCGGCATAGAGCACGCACGCCTGTCCCGGAGCGACGGCACGCTCTGCGTTCTGAAGGCGAATGAGTGTGCCCCGATCATGCGATGTAAGTGTGGCTGCCTGCGGTTCCTGCGTTGACCGGACGCGAGCGAACACCGCCATGCTCGCGACGTCGCTTCCACAAGCCGCAGGTGCAGGACCCTCCCCTAACCAGTTCAGGTTCCTAATGCCAAATTCGAGCGTCCGCAAGCTCTCGCGCGGCCCGACGTATACTTTCCGTTCGCGGGCATCGATGCGCGTGACGTAAAGCGGTTCGCCCATGGCGATTCCGAGACCGCGCCGCTGTCCTATCGTGAAGTGGGCGATGCCGTTGTGGTGTCCGAGCAATCGCCCGTCGACATGAACGATCTCACCCGGCTCGCAGGCGTCGGGACGCAGACGCTCGACAATCTCGGCGTAGCGGCCGGAAGGAACGAAGCAGATGTCCTGGCTGTCGGGCTTGGCGGCCACCGGCAGTGCGAAACGCGCCGCCAGCGCTCGAACCTCGGTCTTGCGCATCGCGCCCAAAGGAAAGCGCAGATAGCTGAGCTGCTCCCGCGTGGTCGCGAACAGAAAGTAGCTTTGATCGCGGTCCGGGTCGGCCGCGCGGTGAAGGGTCGGCTCTCCGCGCTCGTAGACGATCTCGGCGTAGTGGCCCGTGGCGAGGGCCGCGGCTCCAATCTCTTTCGCGGCGGCGAGCAGGTCGGTAAACTTAACTGTCTGGTTGCAGGCAATGCAAGGAACGGGCGTCTCCCCTTGCGCATAGCTGGCCGCGAATGTGTCGATCACAGATCTTTTGAAGCGCGCCTCATAGTCGAAGACGTAGTGTGCAATCCCGAGGCGATCGGCGACGCGGCGAGCGTCGCGGATGTCCTGACCGGCGCAACAGGCGCCCTGGCGGGAATGCCGAGCCCCGTGGTCGTAAAGCTGCAGCGTTATGCCGACGACGTCATAACCCTGCGCCTTGAGCAACGCGGCAACGACCGAGCTGTCGACGCCGCCCGACATGGCGACGACCACCCTGGCCCCGCTCGGCACATTCACGAGGAGTGGAATTGACGCGGCTTCCGATCCCCCACCGAGGGATGAGGGAGTGTCTCTTCTTTTCATTTAACGAATTGATATTCTAAAAGAAATCATTTGGTTGGGGCCCCTCGCGGTCCATTCCCGAAGCCCGGCGGGCGCGAAGCTTTTCCCGGCGAGCGGCCGACATAGCCACAGCTTGCGACGCAGAACAAGCCGTCCTTCTCAGGGAGCTTGCCAAGGATGGTCATGGCACGGCGGTTTACCAAACATGATGACAATTGGTGAACTTGCTGTAATTCATGATAAAAATGTACCGTTGAGGAGGATTGTGTTAACCGAGTTGCTTAGGTCTAAATTAAGTGCAACCCGGTAAGATCGACTAACGTGAAAAGAGTGTACCGCGTATCATGGTCGAACAGCAGTTCAGGGCGCGCGCGCGCTACGTCATAGGCCCGGACGGCAGTCCGCTGACGGTGGCCGACTTGCCGCCGAAGGACACCAAGCGCTGGGTCATCCGCCGAAAGGCCGAGGTGGTCGCTGCCGTCCGTGGCGGTCTGCTGAGCCTGGAGGAGGCGTGCGAGCGCTACAAGCTCACGGTCGATGAGTTTCTGTCGTGGCAGCGCTCGATCGATAAGCATGGCCTTGCCGGCTTGCGCGCGACCCGGATTCAGGATTACCGCAGCTAACGAGGGTTCATGGCGGCCTGTGCTGCGGCCTGCCGGATCCCTCGATTGGCGCGATCGCGACGGAAAAATCGGGCGGAACGCGCGCGGCGCGCAGGGCTAGCGTCCCTTTTTCGGCCCCGTCCGTTTGTCGCCGGGTGGGGGCTCGCGTGCGGCTTTGGTTGCGATCCATTCGCTGAAATTGGTGTGACTGCAACTCGTGTCGCCGCCCGCCCAGCGGGTGACGTCGGCGGCAAAAATGTTCGCCATCGGCGGCGGGAGACGAAAGTTCTCCGGTGTGACCGATGATCCCGAGCCGGTTGCGGCGATGGTCACGCGGAATGCCCGCGCCGAGCGTGGGTTCTCAGCTTTGTCGTCGCGCTCATGGAGCGTGATCTCCGCCCCCGTCTTGTCAGAGGTTGGAGAGACGTCTGCATGAAAGATATAGAATTTTCGCAGGCCGCCTTCGGGGCCCATCCAACAAAGCAGCGCACCGCGTGCGATCCGGGAATAGACTTCCACCGGCCCTTCCGCGTGCTCGGAGGTGCGGGGTGGGATCGAGGCCGTACCGACCGTTGCCGGCGACGGCAACCCGGTGCACGCGGCTAACGTCGCGACAAGCCCCAGAGGCAGCGCAAAACGAGACGGTGTCAGCATGCCACTTCCGTCTTCAGCCCATCATCGGCGACGAAGTGAGGCGCACGATTTCAGACCGGCGATTCGAAGACAAGCGCGGGTTCGCCTGCGGACCTCGGCCGACGAACTGCCGGCGGGAGCGCGACGGCACCGTGCCTGTCCCGAATCGAGACGGCCCTCTCCGGCCCTTGGCCATTAGCCGTGCGGGCCTGCGAAAAGTGAATCAGGGCAGCAGATTGCTCACTCAGCCTGCTCGAGCGCTGCTCGAGGCGTCGCCGACGCGCCGGCTGCGCACAGCCTCACGCGGCTCGTTGCCTTCGGCCCGCATGAGGCTGTCGAGAGCCTCGTCGCGCTCCTGCAAGGCAATCGCCAGCTTGGCGCGCAAGTCACTGATCGAATTGCGAAGATTGTCTCGGCGCTGGGCGGCAGCCTTGGCAAACGTCGAATAGGAGAAATGCTTCGGGTCCTTGATGCCCGTACGCTCCTCCTCGCTTGCGATCTGCCTGTCGAGGTCAAGGGCCATTTGATCGAACTCGCGGATCATGGCTTCGAGATCGTCGACCTTGCGTGCCTTCTCCGCAGCCTCGAAACGCTTCAGGCGCAGGGTGCTTTCACGTGGCTTCATGACGCAACTCATCCCCAAGACTCGCTCGTTTGCTACGGTCCGCCACACAAGTTCCGTGCCAAGCTCGCTGCCCAGCCTCGCCTTGAGCTTCTTATTGCGCACCGCAACGGTCTGCCGGGCCACAGGCGGGGCCCGACAGCATGGTGAACACTATAGCTTGTCATTTAAGTTGCGGTAAAGCAACGCTCGGCCGGCCACCGTGCCGGGCCGGAGAAAACCTCACGTGTCGGCATCCCGGGGGACTAGGGGCGAACAGGCAAATCAGGTATCAGACAATCCTGCGGCGGGCGCGGCAGGAGGAGGAGCGGGCTGGCGCGTCGGCGGAGTGAGGCTCGGTTGGCGCAGAAATGCTGGGGTGGAGGTCTTGGGGGGCCTTTCTCGGGTTGGCGTGCCGGGTTTGAGGCGGCGCGGACGGCCGTGGGGGCTTGTGCTCATCGGGTAATGCGATATCTGATCAACCGGATTGTACAGTCGATCCGGCCGATCGGAAAAATCCGGAGCTCAAGACTAAATTAGGGTTTGTTAACCTCTCGACCTTAGATTTCTCAATGATGAATGAGCCGTATTGTCGATTTGCGTGCTCTTCAAGCATCGGGGCGACGGGTCGGGGAAGAGAGGTTCTGGCATGCGGGTCCTTCTGATCGAGGACGACAGCGCGACGGCGCAAAGCATCGAGCTGATGCTGCAGTCTGAGGGGTTCAACGTCTACACGACGGATCTCGGCGAAGAGGGCGTCGATCTCGGCAAACTCTACGATTACGATATCATACTCTTGGACATTAATCTGCCGGACATGAGCGGGTATGACGTCCTCAAGACGCTGCGGGTGTCGAAGGTGCAAACGCCGATCCTGATTCTGTCGGGACTGGCGCAGATCGACGACAAGGTGAAGGGCCTCGGCTTCGGCGCGGACGATTACATGACGAAGCCGTTCCACAAGGACGAGCTCGTTGCTCGCATCCATGCAATCGTGCGTCGCTCGAAGGGCCACGCCCAGTCGGTGATCGAGACGGGCGATCTCAGGGTCAACCTCGATACCAAGACCGTCGAGGTCAACGGCCAGCGTGTGCATCTGACGGGCAAGGAGTACCAGATGCTCGAGCTGCTGTCGCTGCGCAAGGGCACGACGCTGACCAAGGAAATGTTCCTGAACCACCTGTACGGCGGCATGGACG
>CAYWBX010000283.1:0-818 GCA_964456015.1 uncultured Hyphomicrobiaceae bacterium
GGCGCGCCCGACTGGGCCGGGCGCGCCGCGAGGCGGTCGCCAGACGAGGTCAGCCCTTCTTGAGCTGGACCGCGACGAAACGGATCGCGTCGCCCGTCTTGATGCGCAGGAGCACCGCCGGCCGGCCGCTCGCCTGGACCGATTTCACGGCTGCCTCCACCTCGGCGGGGGTCGAAACCTTCTGACCCTGGACGTCGAGAATGACGTCGCCGGCCCTGATGCCCTTCGCCGCCGCGTCCGAGCTGCCATCGACATCCGCGATCTGGACGCCCTCGCGCGGGCCGCCGGTCCTGGTGGGGCCAGGTTGAGCCAGCGACAGGCCGAGCAGGTCGACGGTCGCCGAGGCGGGCTTTTCCGGGTCGGGCGCGCGGGCGATCTCCTGAGTGGTCGGGAACGTGCCGAGCTTCACATTGAAGGTCTCCGCCTTGCCGTAGCGGATCACGTCGATGCGCACCGTCGTGCCGGGACGGATCTCGGCAATCTTGCGCGCGAGATCGCGGCTGTTCTCGATCTTTACGCCGTTGACCGCGACGATGACGTCACCGGCCTTGAGGCCCGAATCGACGGCCGGGCCGTTGGGCGTGATCTCGTTGATCAGGGCGCCCTTGGCCTCCTTCATGCCGAGGCTGCTCGCCTTGTCCTCGTCGACGTTCTCGATCTTGACGCCGAGCCAGCCGCGGCTCACGGTCTTGTTGGTGCGCAGCTGTTCGATCACCTCGCTTGCCGTCTTGGCCGGCACGGCGAAGGCAATGCCGACGTTGCCGCCCGAGGGGCTGTAGATGGCGGTGTTCACGCCGACCACCTCGCCGTCCATGTTG
>CAYWBX010000283.1:828-5235 GCA_964456015.1 uncultured Hyphomicrobiaceae bacterium
TCGGACCGCCCGAGTTGCCGCGATTGACCGCCGCGTCGATCTGGATGAAGTCGTAAGGGCCGGAGCCGATGTCGCGGCCGAGCGCCGAGACGATGCCGGCGGTCACCGTCCCGCCGAGCCCGAACGGATTGCCAACCGCGAGCACCCAATCGCCCACGCGCGCCGGCTTTTGCGCAAAGCGCACATACGGAAATGTCTTGTCGCTCTTGATCTTCAGGAGCGCGATGTCCGTGCGAGGGTCGGCGCCGACGAGCTCGGCCTCGTACTTGTTGTGCTCGTCGAAGCTCACCTGGATGCGCGCGGCGCCTTCGACGACATGGTTGTTGGTGACCACATAGCCGTCGGGCGAGATGACGAAACCGGAGCCCTGGGCGAGCGACTGGCGCGGTTGCGGAGGCTGATTGCGGAACTCCTTCGGCAGGTTCCTGAAAAATTCGTTGAAGGGGTGGTCGTCGGGCAGGTCCGGAAAGCCGGGGCCGCGGTTGCCGCCGCGCGGAAGGCCGCGCGGGGAGCCGGCGGCGACATGGATGCTCACCACCGAGGGCTTCACCCTGTCGACGATGTCGGCGAACGTCATCGGGGCGCGGCCGAGCGGGGTTTCGATCGCCGGGGCATCGGCGCGCTGGGCGAGTGCGGGGTGAAGCGAAAGGGCCGAGAGGCCGATGAGGCCGGCGCCCATGAGCCCAAGGACACGCTTGCGGCGGTCCCGCGGGCGCGTAAGTTCTGGAATTGTCTTGCGCATGATGGTTCGGCTCCTCTTGCAGCAAGCGGGCGAACAGTGGCGCCACCGCGTGCGGATGCGCCGCTCCTTGCCGGATGGTGCGTCGCGAGGCTCCTCCGCCCGGCTCGCCTGCGGTGTGTTGGGGTATAGTTATAATCGGCTTACAAGCACCTTTCGGCAGCATTAAATCTTGGTAATGGGCATTGGCATCGGCAGAGTCCGGGTCTCGCACGGCCGGGCCAGGGGGCGCCGCGGAACCGCGGTGCGGGCCTTTCTCGTCGCCTTTCTCGCTACGGTCTGGGCCGCCGCGGCACGGCTTGAGGCCGCCCCGGCCGCACGGGGCCGGCCCGGTCAGGTCGAGGCCGCAGCAAAGCCGATTGCGGTCTTTGGCGCCGACGAGCGTCTGAATCTGCCGGAGCGGCTCGAGTGGATCGCGGAGCGGATCGGTCTGCTTTTCAACAATCAGGCGCGCACGGTGTGCACCGCGTTTTGCGTGGCCGAGAATATGATCGCGACCGCGGCGCATTGCCTGGCGCGCGGCCGAAACGCACAGGCGGTGAGATACGGGGACTTCACATTCGCCAGGGCCTATGACCGGCGGCAGGACTTCTCGCGCATCAAGGGCGCGTCGACGGCGGCTGCGGCGCAGAACATTCTCGCTGGTGACTTCAAGCTCAGCGTGCGACCGCCGATCGATGCGGCGAGCGACTGGGCGATCATCAAACTGCAGCGAGCGGGCTGTCCGGCTGGCGCGCTGCCGGTGCGGCCGCTGCCGATCGGCGCGCTCATGGAGCTGTCGCGGGCGGGACGGGTGTTTCAAATATCCTATCACCGGGACTGGGCGCAGTGGCGACCGGCATACGGGCGGGGATGCGTCGTCGCGCGGGATTTCGAAGCGGCGGCGTGGGCGGCAATCGCGCCCGATTTCCTCGAGCCGGATGCCATCGTCCTGCACACCTGCGACACGGGCGACGCCTCGTCGGGATCGCCGCTCTTCGTCGAGGAGCAGGACGGCCCAGTCGTGGTGGCGATCAACGTCGGAACGTATGTGCAGTCACGCGTCGTGACCGAAAACGGCAAGGTGGTGGCGCGGCACCGGGCGCAGACCATCGCGAACACGGCGGTCAATGCGCACGCGTTTGCGCCAGCAATCGAGGCGATGCGGCGCGCGCTCATCCTGCCGTCGGGCGCGCCGATGCGTGAGCTGCAGGAACGGCTTGCCGCGCGGGGGCTCTATACGCAGAAGATCGACGGCGCCTATGGCGCGGCTCTCAGGGCGGCCATCGAGGGCTACGAGCGGGCGAGCGGGCTGCCGGTCTTCGGTCTGGCGAGCGAGGACCTCTTGTCGCGCCTGCGGCAAGAGGCGGGGCAGCGGGGAGAGGTTGCGCCGTCGCGCGCGCTGCGTCCCCGGTGAGCGGGCAGACCGGCGGTGCCGGAATGCGAGGCAAAGCGCCCCGGCCGCAAGAGGTCGAAGGGCCGTCCGAACGCTCCGCGCTCGCGCGTCGAGATCTGCCGGCTGCGGTGGGCTGCCGGTTCGCGATCGCGCGAGCAATCGCCGCCACGCTGGACGTCGGCGTCGTTGCGCGCCGGGTCAGTCGCGCTTATCAAGCAGCCGGGCCAGGCGTTGCTGTTCGTCCGGGCTCAGGTCGGAGGCCGGGACGGGGGCGTCGGCAGGGCGGCGGCTGTGCCGGTAGAGGATCAGACCGCCGCCGGCCAGGAGGAGAAGCGGCGCGAGCCAGAGCAGAACGGTGGCGGGAGAGAGCGGCGGGCGCAGCAGCACGAAAGTGCCGTACCGCTCGACGACGAAACGCAAGACGGCCTCGTCGCTGTCACCCCGGCTCAGGCGCTCGCGGACGAGCAGGCGGAGATCGCGCGCGAGGGGTGCGCTCGAGTCGTCAATCGACTGGTTCTGACAGACGAGGCAGCGAAGCTCGGAGGAGATGCGGCGAGCGCGTTGTTCGAGAGCCGGGTCCTTCAGCATCTCGTCGGGTTCGACGGCGGTTGCGGAACGGCCGAATGGAGAGAGCGCGAGCGCACCCATTGCGAGCGCCCAAAGCGCGGTCCGGCGAAAGGCATGTGGACGGCGGATCATTCGGCAGGCACCGCGCGGGGCCGGCGAACCGGCGCCCCGATCCGAAGCCGCCGATCGGAGAGGGAGAGGGCGCCGCCCAGGAACATCAGAATGGCGCCGATCCAGATCAGACGGACCAGGGGATTGAAGTAGAGCCGAATGCTCCATGCGCCGTCCTTGAGCTCGTCGCCGAGAACGGCATAGAGATCGCCGCGCCATGAGACATGGATTGCGGCTTCGCTGGTCGGCTGGCGCGGCTGGTCGTAGAGGCGCTTGGCGGGAGTGAGGCGGGCGACGGGCGTTCCGGCGCGCGAGACATCGAGCGTCGCCGTCGTCTCGGAATAGTTGGGACCGGTGGCAGGGGCCGTGCCGCGAAAGGCAAGCGAGTAGCCGGCGATCGAGGCGGTCTCGCCCGGCTTCAGCGCGACGATCGCCTCACTTTGCCAGGCGGTGGCGCCGACGATGCCGAGGACCATGACGCCGACGCCGGCGTGCGCGAGCGCCGCGCCGTGCGCCGCGCGCGGCAGATTGACAAAGCGGCGCAGCGCCTCGCGCGGCGGAACCGATCCAAGCCTGGAGCGCCAAGCGAGGTCGGAGAGCGCGCCGGCGATGACCCCGACGCCGAGCGCGACGGCGAACGGCGCTGCCCATGGGCCGCGCATGAAGACAGCAAAGGTGATCGCGGCGGCGAGCGCGGCGAGCGCAATGGCGGCGACGAGCCGTTCGAGGGCGGCGTGGAGGTCGCCGCGCTTCCAGGCGAGCAGCGGCCCCAACGGCATGGCGAGGAGCAGCGGCACCATGAGCGGGGCAAAGGTCAGGTTGAAATAGGGTGGGCCGACCGAGATGCGGTCTCCCGTGAGGGCTTCGAGCGCCAACGGATAGAGCGTGCCGACGAGGACGGTACCGGTGGCCGTCGCAAGAATGACGTTGTTGAGTACCAGGCTGCCTTCGCGCGAGATCGGAGAAAACAGGCCGCCCTGGCGCAACTGCCCGGCACGCAAGGAAAAGAGCGTCAGCGAGCCGCCGACGAAGATCACGAGCAGCGCCAGGATGAAGACGCCGCGCTGTGGATCGACAGCAAAGGCATGAACCGATGAGAGGACGCCGGAGCGGACGAGGAACGCACCCATCAGGGAGAGGGAAAAGGTCAGGATCGCCAGCAGAATTGTCCAGACCTTGAGCGCCTCGCGCTTCTCCATCACCAGGGCGGAATGAAGGAGCGCGGTGCCCGCGAGCCAGGGCATGAAGGAGGCATTCTCAACCGGATCCCAGAACCACCAGCCGCCCCAGCCGAGCTCGTAGTAGGCCCACCAGGAGCCCATGGCGATGCCGAGCGTCAGAAACATCCAGGCGGCGAGCGTCCACGGCCGCACCCAGCGCGCCCAGGCGGCGTCGATGCGGCCCTCGATCAATGCGGCGATCGCAAACGAGAATGAAATCGACAATCCGACATAGCCGAGATAGAGGAGCGGCGGATGCACCGCGAGGCCGATGTCCTGCAGGATCGGGTTGAGGTCACGCCCCTCGAACGGCGCCTCCGGCAAGCGCAGGAACGGATTCGAAGTTGCGAGAATAAAGAGATAGAAGGCGGCGGCGATCCACGACTGCACGCCGA
>CAYWBX010000284.1:0-3018 GCA_964456015.1 uncultured Hyphomicrobiaceae bacterium
TCAAACGGTCGGACACGTACATGGCGAGGGGGGTCTTGCCGGTGCCGCCGGCCGTGAAATTGCCGACGCAGATCACGGGAACGGCTGCCCGGAACGGGGTAACCCGCGAAAATCGATAGTCCGCGATCATGGCCCACAACGCGGCCACGGGGCCGAGCAGGCGTGCGGGCAGCGCGGCTTTGGAGCCATACCACCAACGCGGCTCATCAAGGTACACGTTCGCTCTCCTGCGGCGCCGGCAGCAGCGGCCGCAATGCGGCAAGCGTGCGCTCGAGGGCGCCGGCGAGACGGTTGATCGCCTCCGTCGCGCGCCGGCGACAGTCGTCGACCCTCTCGGGGCAGGTGAGGAGAGCCTCGACGCAGCGCGCAAGCGACGGCGGGTCCGCGACCAGGAACGCGCCGCCGGCCGACAACAGGGCATCGTAGGGTTCGGCGAAGTTCTCGCGGCTCGGTCCCGTCACAACGACCGCGCCATGTCGCACGGCTTCGATCGGGTTCTGCCCGCCGTGCGGAATGAGCGAGCCGCCGATGAAGGCCACCGGCGACAACGCATAGAGCGTCCCGAGCTCGCCCATGGTGTCGGCCACGTAGATGTCCGTCGTGGTATCGGGGCGGCCGCCGAGCGCGCGCCGGACGCTGGTAAGGCCCGCAGCCGAAAGCTCGCGAACGATCGCCTCGCCGCGTTCCGGATGCCGCGGCGCAATGATTGTGACCAGCCCGGGAACTTTCTTGGCGACCATCCGATGAGCCGTCGCAACGACGCCCTCTTCGCCGGGATGTGTGCTGGCGGCAAGGAAGCGCGGGCGGCCGGCGAGAGCCTCTTCGAGCCCTCGCAAAGCCTTAGGATCGGCGCGCGGCGCTGGCGCGTCGATCTTCAGATTGCCGACGGTGTCGACCTGCGCGGCGCCAAGCGACCTGAATCGCGCCGCGATCGCCTCGCTCTGCGAAAGCACCAGCGCGAACTGCGAGAACAGCGCAGCCGAGAGCCGCCTGCGACGTTGCCAGCGCAGATGCGAGGTTTCGGACATCCGCGCGTTCACGACCACCATCGGGATCTGGCGCTTGCCCGCACCGACAATCAGGTTGGGCCAGATTTCCTGCTCCGTGAACACCGCCAGCGACGGGCGCCAGAAGTCGAGGAAGCGACCGACGAGCTGCGGCGCGTCCAGGGGGGCATATTGGTGCAGCGTGCGCTGAGGCAGACGGTCTGCCACCAGTCGTGCCGACGTGACGGTGCCGGTCGTGAAGAGAACCCAAAGATCCGGGCGGTCGCTGACGAGCGCCTGGATCAGCGGCAGCACCGAGTTCGCCTCGCCGACGCTCGCCGCATGAACCCACACGAGCGGGCCACGGGGGCGTGCAAGGGACGGGTGCCCCAGGCGTTCGGGCAGCCGCGCCTTGTCCTCCTTGCCGCGCCGCAGGCGCGACCGCAGCAGCCATCCGGCCATGGGGCATGCGAGCCAGGTCAGCAGCCGGTAGGCTTCGAGCTGGGGGGCGGTCGCCGCTGCACTTCGCGATGGCGAAGAGCGCATCAGTCTATCCTTGCCCATTGGCGCCTGCTTATGGCCTCGTGCGGTCGGCTTGGCGACGGGTCGGAACTGTCCGCCGCAATCACGCACGACTCGGGGGAGGCAGGCGGCGGACGCCGGTTGCAAACGAGGGCGATGTTGGATCCATCGGCTTCCGCTTCTATAGGCACTGCAAGCAGGTTGCCAAGACTTCCGTCGCAATCAACAGGTCCGGCTACGGGGCATTTCTGTTCGATCAGTCCTCGCACGGAAGGTTGTCGGCGCAGTCCCTCCATTTGCGTTGGCCACATCGTCTGTCGGGATTGATCCCCTGGCCCGTCCGAAGCTATCAGGGGCCGACCGTCATTCGGGTTGCAAGCCCCCGCCCGATCAGGCAGACGAGGCGAGAGCGGGGACAAGAACGGTATGCAAAAGATCGCAAAGAATCAGAGGCGGGCCTTGCGAAGGCGCGTGCGCGGCTGGCGACAGGCGATCGGCGTCAAGTCACCGGATTGGCTGAAGTCGAGTCTCGGCCCTGCCGTCTATTATGCCGAGATGCTGATGGTCGATCACGGCATCTTTCGTCTGGCTTACCTCAACCGGCATCGCATCGGCGCCTCCGCGTGGCGATCGGCGCAGCCGGCGCCGCACCAGATTGCGTCCTTTGCCCGTCTTGGCGTTCGAACGATCGTCAACCTGCGCGGTGAGAGGGTTTGCGGGGGATATTGGCTGGAGCAGGCCGCCTGTCAGAAGCTCGGCCTCAAGCTCGTGAACTATCAGGTGCGGTCGCGCGCCGCGCCCTCGAAGGAGGAACTGCTCGGCGCACGTGCGCTTTTTGCTCAACTCGAGTATCCAATCCTGCTGCATTGCAAGTCTGGTGCGGATCGCGCCGGCCTCATGAGCGCCCTCTATCTCATCTGCCGCGAAGGCGTGCCCGTGGCCCACGCCAAAGAGCAGCTGTCGGCGCGCTATGGGCATTTCCGGCATTCGGACACCGGAATTCTCGATCATTTCTTCGAGCGATACCTGGAGGATAATGCGCGCCGGCCCATGGCGTTCTTCGATTGGGTCGAGCGTGTCTATGATCCCGAAGAGCTCCGCGCGAGCTTCAGAGCCAAGCGCTGGAGCAATTTCATCACCAATCGCATCCTTCGGCGCGAATAGATCGCCGACAGGGGAGTCGCGGCAGGCCGCAGGAGCTACTGAGTTGGTGGCCAGCGCCATGCGGCCGCGCACGACGAAGGTGGCCGGCCGGTGCCGCTTCATCACGGGCAGTTCGACGTGCCCACGAACAGGCGCGTTTGACGGGCGGAATCGCGCGGGCGCGATCGACGCGCGTGAGCGTGCCACGCGGCGCCGCCGACGCCCGCAAGGGTCATGCGCCGCGGGTCTCGTATCGGTTCACCGCAGGCAACGCGAGGCAACGTCGCAGAGGTGGCATCCGAGCAGTGAGCGCAGCGACCCCTAGGTTGGTGAGCAGCACCGCGAGCGGAAGAGACCCTGCCGTCGC
>CAYWBX010000284.1:3028-5232 GCA_964456015.1 uncultured Hyphomicrobiaceae bacterium
GCCAACGTGATTGAAGGGAAGGGCCCGCATCTCGGCGGTGGTCACTGGCACCAGGGCCGGCTGACACGGGAAGGAGAATCATGACTCACCTCTGACGCCGCCTCCACGGCGACACGAGGCGTGCGTCAAGCGGCTCGCGTCAGATGGCCGGCGATGTCTCAATCCGTCGCCGACACCCCGCGCTCGGCGTCGACCCCAGTATCCGAGTCCCGCTCTGTCGCCGACGCTCTCTGCGCTCGAACGCCAGAGATGGACGCGGTCTTCGGCTGGCCGCCGCTTCCGCCGCGCGGATCGTCCAGCATCGTGTGCCCGAAAAGCCGGACGGACTCTGGAAGGACGGCGCAGACCGCAGGCACACTGGCGGCGCATTTGCTGGGAGTGACTGAGTTCTCAGTCGAAACCGAATCCTCGGGCGCATTCAGTCGGCCTCGGACCGAGCGGCGGCTTCTTGTCGAGGTCTGCATCGCAAGACAATGAACCCACCAGTCGCTCAAGCCGTCGGGTTCGGACCGAGGCCGGCACTTCGAAAACCCCGTCGGAGCCACGATCATTCGTTGGCGCCATGGGTTTCAGGAAAGAACGAGAAAACTTCGGCGAGACACGCGGAAAGGCGAGCCGGGTAGAAGTGATCGCACGGGGTCTCACCGCGGCTCCGCAAGGCACCTGCTCATCGTCGCCTGCCGTGTCCACCTTCAATGGAGCATCCTCATGACTGTCACAGCTGCATCTCTCTGGAAACGCGGATTGGCCGCGGTTCTCGACTTCCTCACAGTGTTTGTCGCGGCCGGCTACGGCATCGCCAAGGCCAGCGGCAGCACGACCGCAAGCGGTTTCGAACTCAACGGCGGGCCTGCGCTTCTGCTCTTTGCAATCGTGGCTGGCTACTTCGTCGTCGGCCGCCGGTTTGCGGGCGGGACTCTCTGGGACCGCGTGCTCGGCATCTCCCGCCCACAGCCAAGGTGACTGGTCCACCAAGGTCGCGATGCGCAAGGCTCGCCGAAGCCATGTCTTGAAACAACATCATCCGCGGAATTGCCAAGCGTCTGGAGAAGATGACATGAGATTACGTATTGTCCTTTCGGCCGCAGCGCTGCTTAGCGCTGTCGGCACACCCACCGAGGCCGGGGCCTGGTACTGCCAAGCGATCAGCACCCATGGCGCGACCGGTTGGGCAGTCTCGCGGAGTATGCCGTACTCGCGTGCGCGGGCGCTCTACGAGCGCGCCATCCGGACACCTCGCAACCACACCTGCTACATCCGCTATTGCCGCTGAGGCATGAGCGCGAGCCCCCTACAAAAGCAATAAACGAACGAGATGATCATGAGCCACCTGTCACGAGTCAGAAAAAAGTTGACGGTTCTTTCTGCTGCAGTTGCGTTCGCAGCACTGACGCCGGTCGCAATTGCCGAGGCTCTCATCCCGGTTTCTGCGGCCTCGCCGACCGACTTTCGCAAAGCTGCCGAGGACTTCATCGCGGCAGCCCACGCCGCAGACCTCGAACGCCTCATGCGCGCGATCAGCCCCGCGGTCATAAGGCGATCCGGCCCATCGCGCGTCGAGAGCTACCTGTCGATGGACGTGCGCAGCTTCTTCGCGGACTTCCACAAGGTCGCATCGACTGTCTCGGTCACGAGAGTCAGCGATGCGCACGGACTAAACTTTTTCATGTTCAAAGAGACACGGGACGGGCGTTTAGAGCCCTTCTTCATCCAGGTGGTCCAAGAGGGCTCATCGCTGGCCGTCTCCAATATCATCGTGGATCGCTTCATCGAAGGCCGCCATTGCAGGCGCGCGAGCGGCACCTGGCAGTGTCCGGACGTCCGTTAGGGAGTCGTCGACAGGATGTTGGCCGGCTTCACCGGCTATTCGGGGACGCCGGCCTTCCTCAACCCTTCGATGAACACATCGCAATGCGCGAACCTCGCTAGGTTCGCGCGCAGCACCGACAGGCGTATCGGTGGACCGATGCTGTTTCGTTTTGCGATGTAAGTTTTCGCTTCGTCCAGCAAGCCGAGATGGCCGCAGCAACTGATCAGGCTGTTGTAATGACCCGCATACTCGCCGAATGCGGCCACTGAGGCCCTTAAATGCGGGAGCGCTTGCGAGTACTGCTTGGCGCCAAGCAGCGCCAGCCCGTGGATTGCGACATAGAAGCCGGAGAAGCTGTCGACCGGGCTCAGCCGGACAGCCTTGCCCGTTTCTG
>CAYWBX010000285.1:0-5205 GCA_964456015.1 uncultured Hyphomicrobiaceae bacterium
AGCGGATCGGTTTGCTCGCCGGCATCGCGGCGCGGATGCGAGCCGCCCATGCTTACGAGCCGCCAGAGGCGGGCGGCGATGAGACGGCACCGCATGGCCCAAGTTCTCCACCTCTTTCAATTGGTTAATTGTCGACGCGAACGATGCGAAGAATCTTGATGCCGATCAAAAATAGCCACTGCCCCTTGCGCACCGTCAATGTCAGGCTGCCAAGGCTTGGACCATGGAATAACTTGCGCTCTTCCCAAAGTGCACGTTCTATTGCCGGTGTCGCTGGCGTGTTGGAGTGTCGCAGGTCGCCTGCAGGCGGCGGTCCGGGAGGGTAGCCATCCAAGGGCGGCGGGCGACCAGTTCACCGCCGGATGGTGTGTCGAATGGTTCAGTTGAACGAAACGCAGCAGCGCCGAGGCGGAGTGGAGAACGCTATGTATCAAAAGATCCTGATCGCAACGGATGGGTCGGACCTCGCAAAGAAGGCGGTGGACCAAGGGCTCGCCCTGGCGAAGGCCCTCGGAGCCAAAGCTCTTGCGATAACAGTCTCGGAGCCGTTGGCAGCCATGGCATCCGGCGATGTCGTCTTCTCCTACCCCATCGCCGAGTACGAGAAGAATGTGGCGGCGGTCGCGGCAGCGGTCCTCGGCAGCGTGAATGAGGCGGCCAAGCGTGTCGGGATTGCCTGCGAGACGATGCATGTCAAGGATCGCCATCCTGCGGAGGGCATTGTCGAGACGGCCAAACAGCAGAACTGCGACCTCATCGTTATGGCCTCGCACGGACGTCGGGGACTGTCCCGGGCGTTGCTCGGGAGTCAGGCGAACAAGGTCGTTACTCTGAGCGACATTCCGGTGCTGATCTGCCGCTGACGGACGATCCCCCCGCCACATCATTGCTGTCATGCGCTTGAGTTGCCCGGCGCATCTTTGAAGTTCGCCCGCGCGGCAGTGCGCGGGCTTTCCTTCGGGGCGTGCCGGCAGAGATGCCTCATCGGGTTGACGAGCCGTGTCGGTCTCGCAAAAGGTATGCTAGTAATTTTATTGCCTGCGAAATGGGACGCGGCCCGGCGCACTAGTCTGAGGATGAGGGACAGCGACGACGACATCGACGCCCTTCGAGAAGCAGCGGCCATGCTTGGCGGCATCCTGGCCATCGCCGCGGATGCGATCATCTCGGTCGACAGTGAGCAGAAGATCCGGCTTTTCAACGATGGGGCGGAGGCGATCTTCGGCTGGCGGCGCGACGAAATCATTGGCCAGCCGCTTTCGCTGCTCATCCCCGAACGATTCCGCAAAGCGCACAATGATCACATCCAGCGGTTTGCTTCGGCGGAAAGCGCGGCCCGACGCATGGGCGAGCGTCAAGAGATCTTCGGACTGCGCAAGGATGGCCGGGAGTTCCCAGCAGAAGCCTCCATCTCCAGCATGGTGGCCGCCGGGCGACGCATGTTGACAGTTGTTCTCCGCGACATCTCGGATCGCAAAGAAGCCGAGGCCGCCCTGGCACGCAGCAATGCCGAACTTGAGCGACGGGTGGCAGAGAGGACGGCCGAGTTGAGCGCGGAGATCAGACGGCGCGAAGACACGCAGGCTCAACTGATCCACACCCAGCGCATGGAAGCCTTCGGGCAGCTCACCGGCGGAATCGCACACGACTTCAACAATCTGTTGACGGTCATCGCGGGTAATCTCGAGTTGCTCGAGATGATAATCGCCGATGACAAGGCGCGCGTTCTCCTCAAGCGCGCGCAGGACGCGAGCGAGATGGGCGCGCGGCTGACGTCGCGCCTCCTCACGTTTGCCAGGCGCCGGCACTTTGACAGCACCGAACTCGACCTTAACGAGCAGATCGCGGCCATGGTCGAGCTGCTTCGTCGGGCGCTCGGAGAGCATATCGATCTGACCACGCGGTTGCAGCCGCAGCTCTGGCTCATCCGGGCCGACCCGAGCGAGATCGAGAATGCGATACTCAACCTCGCCATCAACGCACGCGATGCGATGCCGCGCGGCGGCTCCCTCGTCATCGAGACAGCCAATGTCGCACTGCAGGATGTGCTGAACATCGGCGATTCCGATGTCCCGGCCGGCGACTACGTTCGGCTTGCCGTGACCGACAGCGGCACCGGGATGCCGCCCGACGTGCTGCGCCGCGCCTTCGAGCCGTTCTTCACGACAAAGCCGCCCGGCAAGGGCACGGGACTGGGTCTTTCCACGGTCTATGGCTTCGTCAGATCGATGGGCGGGGCCGCCCAGATCTTGAGCGAGCCGGAACGCGGCACATCGGTGATCATGTATCTCCCCCGGTACCTCGGGAGTGGGAACAGCCGAACGGTGTTCGAGTCGGACAGCCTCCCGCGAGGCTCGGGCGAGGCGATCCTCGTCGTCGAGGATAGCGCCGACGTCAGGGCCATCGCCCGGCAGCATCTCGTTGATCTCGGCTACGCGGTCGTCGAGGCCGAAACGGGGGCTGCCGCGCTCGACCTGCTGGACTCGGGGAGCAGAGTCGACCTGATCTTCAGCGACGTCGTGATGCCGGGCGGCGTCTCAGGGCTTGACGTTGCGCGCAAGGTCGAAGCGCGCTCGCCTGGGACGAAAGTGTTGCTTACCACAGGGCACTCCGAGGACATCCTGCGAGAACAGGCCGGACAGGCGGTGCCCTGGCGCATCTTACGCAAGCCCTACAGCCGCGCAGAGCTCGCGCGCGCGGTGCGTCAGGCGCTCAAGGCCTGACAATCCATACCGTCCAGGCGTCAGCCACGCTGGACGTCCACGGCAAATACGTAACCAACGCCCCGCACCGTCTTGATGAGCCGCGGCGATTCCGGCGATTTCTCGACTTTTCGCCGGACCCTGACAATCAGCGAATCGATTGAGCGGTCGAACGGCGACCATTCGTGACCCTTCAGAAGATCCATGATGTTGTCCCGGGAAAGCACTCGGTGCGGCCGCTCGGCGAACATGACGAGCATGTTGTATTCCGCCGTGGTCAGCGGTTGTGTGTCGCCGTTGCGGCTGCGCAATTCGCGGCGACCGAGATCGAGGATCCAGTCGTCGAACATGAGCAGCGAGCCCGCTCCCGGAGCGGAGGATGGAACGGACACGCCTCCCGCAGCGGGCGCCTCGTAGCGGCGCAGGACCGCTTTGACCCTGGCCAGCACCTCGCGCACGTGAAACGGCTTTGAAATGTAGTCATCGGCGCCAAGCTCCAGCCCGACGACGCGATCGATGGTGTCGCCCTTGCCCGAGATCATTACGATCGGAACATTGCACTGCGACCTGATCCTGCGCGCCAGCTCGAGACCATCGTCGCCGCCGAGCTTGAGATCGAGCGTAATCAGATGCGGCGGGGCATTCGCAAGGTTCGCCAGGGCGCTTTCGGCATCTGCTGCTTCCTGAACGATGTAGCCATCGAGCTCAAAGCACTCCTTGAGCAGCGCGCGGACGGACGCCTCGTCGTCGATCACGAGTATTCGCTTGGTTGTCAGAGCAGTTGGCATACGGAGCAATTCGACGTGCCTTGCGGAAGCCCACGCCCGAAGCGGGGTCTCTCACAAAATCTTACACAGTGCCACCGCGCAAGCATATGGCCGTGACGCCGCCCTGCTGAGTTTGCTCCATCGAGACACGCCGAAGTGGACAAGGATGGGGACTGCAATGCTTGCCAGCACACTGGAACGGCCCGCCGAAGCCAGACCCTTCGAGCGCAAGAGAATCGGACCGCGAACCGCCGATCTCTTCGCTGATCGCTTCAGCATCGCACCGGTCAAGACCTTGCCGGCGAAGGAGCATTTGTTCTGTGAAGGCGATCCGGCGACGCACGTCTATCGCGTCGAGGCCGGCCATATCGTTCTCTATCGGACGATGTCGGACGGAAGACGCCAGGTGGTCGATTTCGCCTATCCGGGAGATATTGTGGGGCTCGGATCGCTCGACGAACATGGGTGCCACGCTCAGGCATCCACCAAGACAGTGGTCCGGTGCCTGCCGGTCCAGCAGATCTGGGAGCTTGCCGCCAACAACCCTCGGATCGGTCTCAAGCTCTACGAAGCCATTTCACGCGAACTGACGGCTTCGCGCGAACTCCTGTTCACGGTCAGTCAGCGGACGGCGACGGAGCGGCTGGCCGCATTCCTGATCGGTTTGTCCAACCGCAACGAGCGCCGGGGTCAGAACCCTTGCGAGATCGTGCTGCCCATGACCCGCAGCGACATCGCCGACTTCCTGGGTTTGACGATCGAGACGGTGAGCCGGACGTTCACCCGATTCAGGGCCGAGGGTCTCATTGACCTTGAACAATGCATCCTGGTGACGTTGCGCGATCGTAGTCTACTTCGAGCCATCGCCGCCGGCGAGGGGCGACGCGAGCATTGAAGCGCTACGGGTCGGCTCGCGCGGCAAGGCGGTTGGTGCGCTGGGCTTTGTATCGATCCGCTGGCAGGAGCGCATCTCTTCGCCGTCCACCATTTTCCGGGTGATCAGCGATGGCTGTGACTGCCTGCCACGGACGTGAGCTGGTATCGACGATGGAGCTTCCCTCCAAGCCATTGCGCTTGGCGCTCGGTATCTACGATCGCATCGGCGAGCTTTGCAGGCCGATGGCGTCGCTCATCAAGGACGGGCTGTCGAAGCGGCAGCTCGGCATACTTGCTTTGCAGGAAGCGCTCTGCGATCCGGTGAGACCGCCGGATGTCGAGAACGACGAGTGGGGGCTGCTCACGTGCATCGTCAAGGGAAGCGAGCCGACCCCGCTTTGGCGGCCGGGGCTACTCCTTGTGATGAGCCCCGTCGTCATTGAGTTGATGCAGCAATGGTCCAGCCAGAAGACCCCTTCGTCGCAACCGGTTGGCCAGACCGAGTGGGCGCGCTCGTTTGCCGCCCTGGATCACCACCTGCAGCTTGGGCGCACCGCCCTCGCCGTCATGCCACGGAGCAGCGCAGAGCAGCGTCGTTGTCTCAGATTGTTGCTCGCGAGCAGCCGCTACCCCGTCGAGGCGCACGAATTCGGCGGGTGAAGTGCGCTGGAGGGTGCCAGCGCGAACGATTAATGGCAATCTGATCCCGGTGGCGGCGCGCTCGGGAACTGCTCGGGCGCCGACGCGAGCCGCAGGATCGGCAAAGCGGATGCGACATTGAAACGGGAGCGAGACAGCAATGGGTTACAAGACAATTCTCTTGCACGTCAACGATGAGCGCCGCGTGAGCGGGCTCGTGG
>CAYWBX010000286.1:0-5194 GCA_964456015.1 uncultured Hyphomicrobiaceae bacterium
GCCGCGCTGCATCGCCGGCAACGGACAGGGGAGGGGGAGTTGGTGGACACCTCGCTCTTCGAGGCGGGCGTGATCTTGACCTTTTGGCAGTCGGCCATCGCGATGGCCACAGGCATCGCGCCGGGACCGATGGGATCGGCGCACCCGCTCAATGCCCCTTATCAGGCCTTTAGGACGGCCGACGGCTGGATTACGGTCGGGGCCGCCAACCAAGCCAACTGGCTGCGGCTCCTGGACGTCGTCGGCGCCACGGAGCTCGCATCCGATCCCCGCTTCGCCAGCAACGCTGACCGCATGCGCAATCGTCAGGCACTCGAGGATGAGTTGTCGCGGCGCTTCGGCCGGGAGTCGGGCCGGCACTGGCTCGAGCGGCTGTCGCGCGCAGGCGTGCCATCGGGGCCGGTCCTCGACGTGGCTGCCATGCATGCCCATCCGCAGACACAAGCCCGTTCGATGGTGGTGGAGACTAGGCATGCGACGCTGGGCTCAGTCGCGACGCTGGGCGCGCCCGTCAAGTTCGCCAATGCGCCTACGACGATTGGTCCGGCGCCACTGCTCGGCCAGCATACGCGGGAGGTTCTGCGTGAGCTCGGCTACGGCGACGCCGACATCGACCGACTGGCGCGGGAGGGCGCGATCATCGACGGCCGCCCCGCTTGAGGCTGGCGGCGAGCCGGCGCCGATGTCTGGGGTGTGCCGAAATAAGACACCGCCCCAGTGGATTGATCTTCTCGTGTCATTCAAACTGCGAGATCGGTCACAGGCTTGGGCAAGCTTCGCACGGATTTCGCGATCACGACACCCGCGACCTGTCGCCATTCCACACTAACTCATTTGCGGTATAAGTAGTGGCGGTCGATGGCTGCCGCGTGTGGCGGAAGTAGGCGGGTTCGTGTCGAGCGTTCGCGACGTCAAGGGCGCGCATGCGCTGGTGACCGGCGGCGGCCGGGGAATCGGCCGCGCCATCGCCGCCGCGTTGAGCCGGGCCGGGGGCCGCGTGACGGCGCTCGGCCGCGACGAGCGTCGCCTCGAGGAGGCCGTCGCGGCCGGCGACGCCGCGGCCTATGTCCTTGCTGACATCACCAACGAGGCCGACGTCGTGCGCGCCTGCGGAGAGGCCGTGGCCCGCCTTGGCCCTGTCGACATCCTCGTCAACAACGCCGGCGGCGCCGACACGGCTTCTCTTGGCAAGACGGACGTAGAGCTGATCCGCCGCATGCTGGAACTGAACCTCGTCTCGGCTTTTGTGCTGGTTCGCATCGTGCTGCCCGCCATGATCGAGCGTGGCTACGGCCGCATCATTAGCGTCGCCAGCACGGCGGCTCTCAAAGGCTACCCTTACGCCTCGGCCTATTGCGCCGCCAAGCACGGCCTCGTCGGCATGACGCGGGCGCTGGCGCTCGAGATCGCCAGGACGGGCGTCACCGCCAACGCCGTATGCCCCGGCTACACCGACACCGACCTCGTGCGCACCGCGGTCGCCAGAATCGCGGAGCGAACTGGACGTAGCGAGGCCGATATCCGCGCCGAGCTCGTCGCCGGCAATCCGCAGCAGCGCCTCGTCGAGCCGCGCGAGATCGCCGCCGCCGTCGTCTATCTGGCGGGCGCCAACGCCGCGGCCGTCAATGGCGCGACGCTCTCGCTGTCGGGCGGCGAAGTCGGTTGAGATAGGCTTTCGTTCCTGCGATACCTGGAGGCGAACGCGCGGGGCGGCCGGCGCGCCAAGCTCATGACAGGCGGGAGAGGCAGGCCGATGCAAACTTTCTTCGTCGAGATCAAGTGCGCGCTTGGCAAGACCTACGAGGTAGCCAAGCAACTCGCCGACGCGGAGATCGCCTCCGAAATCTACTCGATCTCCGGCCGGTTCGACATCATGGCCAAGTTCTACGTCGACGATGGCATCGACATCGGGCATTTCGTCAACGAGAAGGTGCAGACGATCCCCGGCATCCAGGACACCCACACCATCATCACGTTCAAAGCATTCTGAGGAGGCAATGGTTCTATGGTTAAGCCCGCAACAATGGCCGGCGAGAGGCCGGCGAAGGCGGAGTTCAAGTGGGATGACCCGTTCCACTTCGAGGATCAGCTCAGCGAAGAGGAGCGGATGATCCGCGACAGCGCACGCGAGTACGCGCAGACGAAGCTCATGCCGCGTATCAAGGCGGCCTATCGCCAAGAGACGTTCGACCGCGACGTGATCCACGAGATGGGCGAGCTGGGCTTCCTCGGGCCGACGACGCCCGAGAAGTACGGCGGCGCGGGAACCAACTACGTCTCATACGGCCTCGTCGCGCGCGAGGTGGAGCGGGTTGATTCGGGTTATCGCTCGACCATGTCGGTGCAGTCCTCTCTCGTCATGTACCCGATCTACGCCTATGGCGACGAGGCACAGAGGAAGGCCTATCTGCCCAAGCTCGCTTCCGGCGAATGGGTCGGCTGCTTTGGGCTGACGGAGCCCGATCACGGCTCGGACCCCGGCTCCATGCTGACGCGCGCCGAAAAGTCCGCCGGCGGCTACCGGCTCACCGGCACCAAGACCTGGATCTCGAATGCGCCCATCGCCGATGTGATGGTCGTGTGGGCGAAGTCGGCCGCCCACAAGGATGCCATCCGCGGTTTCATCCTGACCAAGGGCATGAAGGGTCTTTCCACACCAAAGATCGAGGGCAAATTATCGCTCCGGGCCTCCATCACCGGCGAGATCGTCATGGACAACGTCGAGGTGCCGGAAGCAAACCTGCTGCCCAACGTTGCCGGCCTCAAGGGCCCGTTCGGCTGCCTCAACCGCGCGCGCTTCGGCATCGCTTGGGGGGTCATGGGCGCGGCCGAGTTCTGCTGGCACGCGGCCCGCCAGTACACCCTCGACAGAAAGCAGTTCGGCCGGCCGCTGGCGGCCAACCAGCTCGTGCAGAAGAAGCTCGCGGACATGCAGACCGAGATCGCGCTGGGACTACAGGCGTGCTTGCGGGCCGGCCGCCTCTTCGACGAGGGCAAGCTCGCCCCGGAGGCCATTTCACTCATCAAGCGCAACAACTGCGGCAAGGCGCTCGACATCGCCAGGGTCGCCCGCGACATGCACGGCGGCAACGGCATCTCGGACGAGTACCACGTCATGCGCGTCTCATCGAACCTCGAGACGGTCAATACCTACGAAGGTACGCACGACATCCACGCCCTCATCCTGGGGCGGGCGCAGACGGGCATCCAGGCGTTCTCTTGAGAGGAACCGATCGTCAGCGGGCGGCGAAGCGCGAAGCTGCGGAGCTTCAATATACCGCCGGCACGAACATTTCCGCGGGAACGGGCGAGCGGGTGTAGTCCTTCTCGCGCACGCGGCCAGGAAGCGTCACGGGCGAGTGCGGGATCTCCTGGTAGGGGACCTGTTGCAGCAGGTGATGGATGCAGTTGAGGCGCGCGCGCTTCTTATCGACCGCCTCAACGATCCACCATGGCGCCTCAGGGATGTGCGTGCGCGCGAGCATGTCCTCCTTGGCCTTGGTGTAGCGCTCCCAGCGGCGCCGGGACTCCAAGTCCATCGGCGATAACTTCCACTGCTTCAGCGGGTCTTGAATGCGCATTTGGAAGCGTAGGTGCTGCTCCTCATCGGTGATCGAGAACCAGTACTTCAGGACCACCGTGCCGGAACGTACCAGCATGCGCTCGAACTCGGGCACGCTGCGGAAGAACTCCTCGACCTCCTCCTCGCTGCAGAAGCCCATGACGCGCTCGACGCCGGCACGATTGTACCAGCTGCGGTCGAACAGCACGATCTCACCGCCGGCCGGCAGATGCGGCACATAGCGTTGGAAGTACCACTGCGACTTTTCCCGCTCACTCGGGGCCGGCAGTGCGACGATGCGGCAAACCCGCGGGTTGAGGCGTTGGGCGACGCGCTTGATGGCACCGCCCTTGCCAGCGGCATCGCGGCCCTCGAACAGCACGACGATCTTGAGCTTGTTGTGGACGACCCAGTCCTGCAGCTTCACGAGCTCTCGCTGCAGGCGCAGCAGCTCCTTGAAGTAGGTGGCGCGGAAGTCGCCCGCATCGCCAGTTGGTCTGGCGAACTGGTCAACCAGCTCCTCGATGCGGTCCTCGCCGAGCTCGAGCTCGAATTCCTCGTCGAGGCTGTCGACGACATCGGCCTCGTAGCGCTCGCGCTGGCTGCGGCTCGCCGGTGGCTTCTTCAAGGGTTATTCCTCTCAGTTGTGGACCAAGGAAAGCGGATTTCAATGCAGTTTTGTGACGCCGGTGTTACGCGGTGCCAAGCTCGCCCCCAAAGCAAATCTGCCGGTTGCCTGCCGCTGTGATGGCGGCGCGTCGACGACGGGCGAAACCGCTTGGCGGCGATCCTCGTCCCGCCTTGCTTATGACCTGCCGGTGCCTTACATAAGCAATCTCGTTCAATCCGGCGTCAGATGGGCGTGCTTAGACGTGTGCTCTGAGCGGACCCATTGCACGCACGCCAGCGGTGGCGCCGCCAATCCGGCGGGGTCGTTATCTTCGGGGTTGGCGATTCGACCAAGCCCGGCTGGCCGTCACGCCTAGCGACCCGGGAGCAAGTAATGCAGCCGGCGCGGGCGCCAGGACGGCAAGCACAGCAGCCGAGCGGGGACGCTACCCCGCCTGACCGAAGAGCCGATATACCACGTGCCACCCGCCTTGGGGTCCGGCGCGACCATTGCCGAAAGGAAACCAAGCGTGGCCAAGGAAGACCTGATGGAATTCGAGGGCACTGTCACGGAGGCGTTGCCCGATGGACGCTATCGCGTCCGCCTCGACAACGATCACGAGGTAGTGGTCTACACGGCCGGCCGCATGAAGCGTAACCGAATTCGGACCATTGCGGGAGATCGCGTGACGGTCGAGATGAGCACCTACGACCTCGACAAAGGGCGGCTCATCTTCCGCCAAAAGGGCGCAGCCCCGGCTGGCCCCAAGCCTGCGCAACGCAAGACGCCCTGGCGACGCTGACGCCGCTGGGGCGGCGCGATGCCCCTCGCAAAGGAATGAGCACATGGCTAAGCACAAGTACGGCGTCGGCGAGACGGTTGTCTTCCGGCCGATGCGCATGTCGTTCGGGCCGCCGTCGGTTGCCTGCACGGTCGTGCGCCATTTGCCCTCCGACGGCACCGACCTGCAATACCGGGTGAAGGCCATCGCCGAGGGCCAGGAGCGGGTCGTGCGCGAGAGC
>CAYWBX010000287.1:0-5189 GCA_964456015.1 uncultured Hyphomicrobiaceae bacterium
AGTTTGAAGTCCGGAACTCCTGACGGCAGCACGGCGGCGGCGGCCGCGCCCAGGATCGGCCCGACGGAGAATTGCGGCAAGAACCCAACTAGCAGCACCAACGCGACCAAAATTTCGACCGGCAGCCGCATCCAGCGCGGCGGCTCATGCGGCGTCCTCGGGTGGTCGACCGGCTCGCCATTGAAGAAGACGTCATGCACGAAGCGCGCCGAGTAGGCGACCGACAGCATGCCGGCCAATGTTGCAAACGCCGGCAACACCCATCTGGTGTAGCCTTCGAATGCCGGATGGCCGACCGTCTCGGTGAAGAACATCTCCTTCGACAGGAAGCCGTTGAGCAGCGGCACGCCCGCCATCGATCCGGCGGCGAGGATACCGAGCGTCGCGGTCCAAGGCATGTACTTGAACATGCCGTTGATGCGCCGCATGTCGCGGGTGCCGCATTCGTGGTCGACGATGCCCGCCGCCATGAACAGCGATGCCTTGAAGATTGCGTGGTTGATGATGTGGAACACCGCCGCGACGGCGCTCATCGGCGTGTCGAGCCCGAAGAGCAGCGTGATCAGGCCCAGGTGGCTAATCGTGGAATAGGCGAGCAGCCCTTTGAAGTCGTGCTTGAGGAGCGCCACGTAGGCGCCGTAGGCAAACGTCACCGCGCCGGTGGTGCCGACCAGGATCAGCCAGAGGTCGGTGCCGGAGAGCGCCGGATGAAGCCGAGCCAGCAGGAAGACGCCGGCTTTGACCATCGTCGCCGAGTGCAGATAGGCCGACACAGGCGTCGGCGCGGCCATGGCGTTCGGCAGCCAGAAGTGAAACGGAAACTGGCCCGACTTGGTGAAGGCGCCGAGCAAGATGAGAGTGAGCGTGACGGGATAGAGAGGATGCGCCCGGATCAGGTCGCCTCTGGCCAAAATCTCTGTGAGCTCGAAGCTGCCGGAGATGTGACCCAAGAGGAGCAAGCCGGCAAGCAGCGCCAGGCCGCCGCCGCCCGTGACGGCAAGCGACATCCGCGCAGCGATGCGCGCATCATGCGCCTTGTATTTGTAGGCGATGAGCAGGAACGATGTGAGGCTCGTGATCTCCCAAAAAACGAGCATGAAGAGGAGGTTCTCGGCAAGCACGACACCGAGCATTCCGCCGGCGAAGACGAGAAGGAGTGCATAGAAACGTCCAAGACGGTCGTCCTCGGGAAGATAGTAGGCCGCGTAGAGCACGATCAGCAGCCCGATGCCGAGGATGAGCAGCGCGAACATCAGCCCAAGGCCATCCAGACGCAGGGCCACGTCAAGGCCCCATTCGGGCAGCCAGCGCATCCGTAAATATACGATCTGGCCCGTCATGACGGCGGGGATTCGCGGGGCCAGTGCGACGAGGCCGAACGCCATCACCGCGGCCGCCATCCAGGCGGCAGCGGAACGCGATCGCCGCGCGGCGGCGACCACAAGCAGCGCCCCAACTAGGGGGCAAATCAGAATCGCTAAGAGCAGAGGGTCTCCCATATGAGTTAGATAGCCGATGCACGTCCATGATCAATCAAAAGCGACGCCTCTGGGCCGCTCATTGCGACATACATCTTAATGAGCGCGCGCGGAGGCGGCGATCGCAACCGTGAGCGTCACCATCTCCGTCCGGTCGATGCCCGTGCGATGAGCTGCAAACCGTCGACCAATCCCGGAGCGCTGTTTCAGCAGTCAACAGACAGGATCGCAGGGTCCTTCCCCATCAAGCGAGCCTGATGCCCGTCGCGGCCGTCGGCATGGGCGAAGCAATAGCTGATCTCCCGACGCTCCGCATCGCCCGCGCGAACAAGTGCCAGCCCTACGCCTCAGCTGCCGCGCGGCTCGGCGCTCCGACCCAGCCGGTCTCCGAGACGTCGAGATCGGCGTTGTCGGGGTCCAAGTCGGGCATCTCGACGTGACCGTAACCGGCGAGAGCGCCGCCCGGCACGCGCCCGCGCCCACTCCATCGACAGGGATTCGTCGCGCCTCGCATGGGATGGCGACCGGCGGCTTCGGACACCATCGCGACGGTCAGGGAGCGTCGCGCGATGCGGGCCGCCCATCGTCTCGCAGCACGATGTAGATCGCCGGGATGACGAGCACCGTGAGCAGCGTCGCGGAGGCAAGCCCGAAGAGGAGCGAAATCGCAAGTCCCTGGAAGATGGGGTCGGCAAGGATCACAGCCGCGCCGATCATGGCGGCCAGGGCGGTGAGCAGAATCGGCTTGAAGCGTACCGCGCCGGCCTCAATCAGGACATCTCGCAGCGGCTTCTCGGGCGTCCTGGCATGGCGGATGAAGTCGACGAGCAAAATCGAGTTGCGCACGATGATGCCCGCGAGAGCAATGAAGCCGATCATGGACGTCGCCGTGAACGGAGCGCGGAACAGCCAATGCCCGAGCATGATGCCGATCAATGTGAGCGGCACCGGGGTCAGGATAACGAGCGGCAGCTTGAACGAGCCGAACTGCGCGACGACCAGAATGTAGATTCCAAGCAGCGCGACAGCGAATGCCGCTCCCATGTCGCGGAACGTGACATAGGTCACTTCCCACTCGCCGTCCCAGAGAAGAACGGGCCTCGATTCGTCCTGCGGCTGACCGTGCAGCGCGATCTCGGGCCGGCCGAGCGAGCCCCAATCGTGCCTCCTGATCTTGTCGGCAACGGCCAGCATTCCATAGATGGGCGCCTCGAAGTCCCCGGCAAGCTCGGCCATGACCATTTCGGCGGCCCGCCCGTTGTGACGGAAAATCGGAAACGATGCCTTTTCCTCGTTGACGCGGACGACATCGCCCAGCTCGACGATCGAGCGTTCGCCCGGGAGCGCATTGGCCGGCACCGGAATCGAGAGCGTCCGGGCCGACAGGGCGAGACCCGATTTCGGAAGCTGCACCGCAATCTCTATTGGATGCCGACCGCCGCCACGGTGCGAGTAGCCGACGGGGACGCCTGACAGCAGAGCTTGCAGGCTGTCGTAGACGTCGCGCTCATCGACTTTATAAAACTCAAGATTGTCCTGGTTGATGGCAATGCGCCGGCGGCTGGCCTGGACCCCGAAGCTGTCGTCATCATCGACGATGAAGGGCACCGACCGGAAGATGGAGCGCACCTCGCGCGCAACGGCGCGGCGCGCCTCGGCGTCTGGCCCGTAGATCTCGGCGAGCAACGTCGCAATGACCGGCGGTCCGGGCGGGACCTCCACCACCTTGATCGAGGTGTGCTCCGGCACCCTCAGGCCCTTCAGCCGCCTGCGGACCTCGAGGGCAATCTCATGGCTCGCGCGCTTGCGCGCGGACTTTGGCGTCAGATTGATCTGGAGATCACCCTGCTCGGCGTCGTTTCGGAGATAGTAGTGGCGCACGAGCCCATTGAAGTTGAACGGGGCGGCGGTGCCGGCATACGCCTGGATCGACGCGAGTTCGCCGAGGTCGGCGAGGCGCAGTGCCGCATCCTGCAAGACGCGATCCGTCTCCTCGAGCGAGCTTCCGCGGGGCAAGTCGAAGACGACTTGCAGCTCGGACTTGTTGTCGAAGGGAAGCAGCTTCACGGTGACGAGCTTGAAGCCAAAGAGCGACATCGAAAGCGCGGTCGCGACTCCGATCAGGCCAAGAAAGCGCCAGGCCGCGGCGCGGGATGCGATGATCGGTCTGGCAACCGTCGCGTACGCGCGTCCGAGACGGCCGCCGTCCGCGGCCTCACCCTGCTCATGGCCGGCGCCATGCGCAGCGCCGCCGCCGAGGCGGAGCATCAGCCACGGCGTCACGATGACCGCGACGAAGAACGACAAGATCATGGCCGCCGATGCATTGGCCGGGATCGGGCTCATGTAAGGCCCCATCAGCCCCGACACAAACAGCATGGGCAGGAGGGCCGCGACGACGGTCAGCGTCGCCACGATGGTCGGATTGCCCACCTCGGCGACCGCCTCGATGGCGGCCACCGTGCGGCTGCGCCCGTCGGACATCCCCCAGTGCCGGGCGATGTTCTCGATCACTACGATCGCGTCGTCGACGAGGATTCCGATGGCAAAGATCAGCGCGAACAGACTGACGCGATTGATGGTGTAGCCGAGAATCCAGGAGGCAAACAATGTCAGCAGGATCGTGACCGGAATGACGATCGCCACCACGAGCGCCTCGCGCCAGCCGATCGCAATGCCGACGAGCAGGACGATCGAGACCGTCGCCAGGCCGAGATGGTAAAGCAGCTCATTGGCCTTTTCGTTCGCGGTCTCGCCGTAGTTGCGCGTGACGATGACCTCGACATCCTCCGGGACAATCTTGCCTTGAACCTGATGGAGCCGCTCAAGAATGCGCTCGGCGATGACCACGGCGTTGGCGCCGGCGCGCTTGGCGACCGCGACCGTGACGGCGGGGACCCGCTCAAGTCCGCCGGCGGCCAACTTGCGGAAGTGCCACGCCTGCCGCTCGAGAGGCTTTCCCGACACAGCTACCGTGGCGACATCGCGCACATAAACGGGGCGACCGTCCCGCGTGCCGATGAGCAAGAGCCCTACGTCCGGCATCCCCGAGAGCGTCTGGCCGGCGGCGACGGCAACGCTGCGGTTGTTCTCGCGAATGCGGCCCGCCTGGAATGAACGGTTGGCCTGCTGAACCTTCGCGATGAGCTGCTGCAGGGTTACGCCATAAAGCGCGAGCCTTTCAGGGTCCGGCTCGACCCGGATCTGATCGGGCCGACCGCCTGCGATGTACGTCAGCCCCACATCCGGGAGCTTGGCGAGCTCGGTCTGCAGATTCTCGGCCATGTGATAGAGGACGTTGTCCTGGTATCGCTCCGCGGCCCCGCTCCTTGGCGCGAGCGTCAACGTCACGATCGCAACGTCATCGATGCCTCGCCCCACGATCAGAGGCTCGGGGATTCCGATTGGAATCCGATCCATGTTGGCGCGCACTTTCTCGTGGACGCGCAGGATCGCTTCGTCGGACTTCGTGCCGACGAGGAAGCGGGCCGTGACGAGCACGCGGTCATCGAGCGTGTTGGAGTAGACGTGCTCGACGCCGTTGATGGCCTTGACGATGGTCTCGAGCGGCTCCGTGACGAGGCGGACGGCGTCCTCGGCTCTGAGGCCGTCGGCGCGGACCATGATGTCCACCATGGGGACCGAGATCTGCGGCTCCTCTTCGCGCGGCAGCGCAAGAAGAGCGACGAGACCGAGCGCGAGCGCCGCGAG
>CAYWBX010000288.1:0-5168 GCA_964456015.1 uncultured Hyphomicrobiaceae bacterium
GTCGGTCTCATCGTCAACCGGTGGTTCGGCATCCCCTTCGAGAAGCCGGCGTTGCCGGCGGTCGCGGCTTACTATGACCGGCTCGGCGAGCGCGCGCCCTATCGTCGGCACGGCCGCAACGGGACGCCGTGACCCTGCCCTCCCACATGCCAAGATTTCTGGGCACCGTCGCGGCAGCGGCGGCGATCGCGTGCCTGCGGAGCACGGATGTCTCTGGGCAGGAATATTGCGTCGTCTGCAGCGAACCCGCCGCGGTCTACCGCTGTCAAATCGAAAACGTCGGACCCCTGCAGACGCAGCCCCTGAAGCTCGCCTGCATCTCGGCGCTCGCGCGCGACGGCGGGCATGCGCGCTGCGCGGTCAGAGGCGGCACGGTGCTCGATTGCGATGGCCCGCTGAAGCGGGTGGACGTACTCGGCAAGCCACCGGCACCCGGAACCAACGTCCCGAGCGAGCCCTACGTCGTCGCAACCAAGCCCAAAGCAGAGCCGGACGCGGCCGCAGCGCCGCAAACCGTGGAGGACGCGCTGCGCCGCGCCGCCAAGACCACGGGCGAAAGCGCCTCGCAGACCGGCGCCGCCCTGGGCAAGGGCGTGAGCAAGACGTGGAACTGCCTGACGACCTTCTTCAAGTCGTGCTGAGGCCGGCGACAGGGGCCGCCCCTGCCCCAGAGCAGCTCAATGCCGCGAAAGCCATTCCCGGGCGCGCCGCTGGGCGATGCCGATCTCGGCCTTCGACAGCTCGCTCGCGATATCCTCGCGGTATTGCCGGGCGGCGGCATTGCCCCGCATGGCGGCGAGGTTGAACCACTTGTGCGCCTCGATCATGTCGACGGGCACGCTGCGTCCATTGGCATACATCAACCCAAGCTGCAGCAACTGGTCCGGGGTGCCCTCCTCAACAGCACGCTCGGCGACTTCGCCGACCTCGACCTCGAACCGGCTCATGTGCTTCTCCGATCCTTTTTGCCGTCTCTCCAACGCCGGGCCACTCGGAGGCGCTGGGGACGGCGGTTCGATCCGCAGTTCGGCCTTGCACGCAGCGCCGGCGTCGTCCGCAACGATCTCAGAGGGCGGATGAAAACTCGTAAATCGCGCGGCGTATTTGCCTCGATCGATGTGCAGGCGAGGTTACCTAATGCTTTGGCCTCGAACCGATTTCGGTCGCGATGGCTCAGCATGTCACGGCCTTTAACGGCCCCGCTCAGACGCGTGTAACCGAATGCACACCATGCCCTCAGATCGCGGGCGCCATGGCACGGGCGGTGATGCAGCGCGCGGCAAGCTGCGGTGGTCGTCCACACGCCTGACCCTCGAGACTTGTCGAGGACGGCCGCGCTGACTAGATTGCCTTCATCGGGTCGCGGGGGAACGCGGGCCCGGTGGCAGCGCCGGCCGAAGCCGGTGCCCGCATTCGATCGGGGGGATTCGTGCGACGTCGCGCCGTCGGTCTTGCGTGCATGGTCATGACGCTCGCGGGCTGCGCCAGCGAACGCCAGGGTTCATTCGCGCTGACGTCAACTGCGGGTATCGCCGCAACGAGCGCAACACGGCCGCCGTCCCCTTCCGGCACGTCGGCGGCTGCAGCGGTGCCCGGCGCCATGCCGAAAAAGAACATCGCCGATCGCGTGTTGACCGCGATCGCGCTGGAGCGCGTGACCGGGCTGAAACCGGATCCCTCGCGACTCGTGCCCTGAGAGCTTATCCGCTGAGACGAGGCGGCTGTGGCGGGTCCCGTCGGAGGGCGTTCTCGCATCGGACTTGGCGCGGATCATACGCTTTATGAGCTTGGCTCACCGTCGCAGGTCGCCGGCTCGCCTTTGCGCCAAAGGAGGCCGTTTGAGATCCATGTGCCGGGCGGCAGGTGGGGGTCCTCGGTCGCATTGGACTCGAACAGGTGATCATAGCAATTTCGGCTGCGCCGCTCGTAGCGAAAGCAACCGCCTGAGGCTGCATCGTCGTCATAGCGGAAGCAGAGCCGGTCTCTGGTGTCGAAGAACCAGATGCCGTGCCGCGCGACGCCCTCCTCGACAAGAACGGTGGTGCCGTTCGGCCTGGCGTCCTCGCCCCATGCGCGACCGTCGGTATAGGTCCCCTCGACAGGATGTGCGAGGATTTCGGCTCTGACCTCGCCGACGCTGAGCCATTCGCTGGCGGCCGGCGTGGTGCCTGTCTCGACCTGGACTTGCAAGTGGCCTGCGAACCCCCAGATCGCGGCCGTCGCCCAGAGCGCCGCAACGACACGGCGCCGGGGCCCTCAGGGCCTCCGTCGAGCCGGCACCGCATGATCCTCGCCCGCCAACGCGCCGCGCGGGATGGTCACTTGCTGCGCACCGGCAAGCGCGATGGCCCGTGATCGTGTGCGACAATACCTCTGCGCGGACTTCGGCAAACGCAAGCCTCCTCACTTGCGCGCGCGCTGCCCGAAAAGCACCGCTTGCGCGGACTTGTCGGTCGCGAGGTTGAAGTTCTGCCGCAGTTCCTCGCCAACCATCACGCACCTGGCGACGGCTGGTCTGACGCGCATGCGCTGGAACCATCGCTCCAGCGCTGGAAACTCCGCGAGATCCTGGCCCTGGTTCTTGTAGGGCCGCACCCAAGGATAGATCGCCATGTCCGCGATGGAATAGTCGCCGGCGACGTAATCCCTGCCTTGCAACCGTTTGTCGAGCACCCCATAGAGACGGTTAACCTCGTTCGTGTAGCGGTCGATGCCGTACGGGATTCTCTCAGGCGCATAGTTTCGGAAGTGGTGCGCTTGCCCCGCCATAGGCCCGAGCCCTGCCATCTGCCAGAAAAGCCATTCCTCGCAGGCGACGCGCGCCCGCTCCTCGGTCGGGTAGAACCTCCCCGTCTTGCGGCCAAGGTACTGAAGGATCGCGCCGGACTCGAAGACCGAGATCGGCTTGCCGCCGGGCCCGTCGGGGTCGACGATCGCCGGCATCCGGTTGTTCGGCGCAATGGCGAGAAATTCCGGTTTGAACTGATCGCCCCGGCCGATGTTCACGGGCTTGATGACGTAGGCCAGCCCACATTCCTCGAGCATGATCGTGATCTTGTGCCCGTTGGGCGTCGGCCAGTAGTAGAGTTCGATCGGTAAATCTGCCATATGCGCTTGCCTCTGCATCTGCCTTCGCGCAAGCCTTGCAGATTTCACGGACGCCGCCAATCTTCGCCGGTTGCAGGACCGCCGTGCGTTGCCGAGCGGCCCGGTCCCCAATTACTGATCGACGTTACCGACAGCCGGAGCCCGCCCATGACCAGCTTTTCGCCGCGTGAGATCGTCTCCGAGCTCGATCGTTACATCATCGGACAGAAGGATGCGAAGCGCGCGGTGGCCATCGCGCTGCGCAACCGCTGGCGGCGCCAGCAGCTCTCGGGCGAGCTTCGCGAAGAGGTGCTGCCGAAGAACATCCTGATGATCGGGCCGACCGGTTGCGGCAAGACCGAGATCTCGCGCCGGCTCGCGCGACTGGCAGGGGCGCCGTTCCTGAAAGTGGAGGCGACCAAGTTCACCGAGGTCGGCTATGTCGGCCGCGACGTCGACTCGATCGTCCGCGATCTGGTCGAGGTCGGCATCGGCCTCGTGCGCGACCAGAAGCGGCGCGAGGTGAGGGCGGCCGCGGAAAAGAACGCGGAGGAGCGCGTGCTCGACGCACTCGTCGGCCAACAGTCTCGGCCCGAGACGCGCGAGGCATTCCGACGCCGGCTGCGCAGCAACGAACTCAACGACAAAGTGATCGAGATCCAGATCGCCGATTCCGGTCCGCAATTCCCGACGTTCGACGTGCCGGGAGGACAGGTCGGCATGATCAACATCGGCGAGATGCTCGGCAAGGCGTTCGGACCGCGAACGAGGACGCGCCGCATGACGGTCGGCCAGAGCTACGAGCTGCTGATCTCCCAGGAGAGCGACAAGCTGCTTGACACCGAGCAGATCGTCCAAGAAGCGGTGCGCTCGGTCGAGAACAACGGCATCGTGTTCCTCGATGAGATCGACAAGATCTGCTCGCGCAGCGATAGCGGCCGGATCGGCGCCGACGTCTCGCGCGAAGGGGTGCAGCGCGATCTCTTGCCGCTGATCGAGGGGACAACCGTTTCGACCAAGCACGGACCGGTCAAGACGGATCACGTCCTCTTTATCGCGTCCGGCGCGTTCCACCTAGCGAAGCCCTCGGATCTGCTGCCGGAGCTGCAGGGGCGGCTGCCGATCCGCGTCGAGCTCAAGCCTTTGACGCGTCCGGACATGCGGCGCATCCTCACCGAGCCCGAGGCGAGCCTCGTCAAGCAGTACGTGGCGCTCATGGCGACCGAAGGCGTCACGCTCGAGTTCACCGACGATGCCATCGACGCCATTGCCGACGTGGCCGTCGAGGTGAACGCGACGGTCGAGAACATCGGCGCCCGCCGCCTGCAGACGGTGATGGAACGGGTCCTCGACGAGATTTCCTTCGAGGCGACGGACAAGGGGGGGCAAACCGTCGTCGTCGACGCCGCCTACGTCATGGCGCGCATTGGCGATCTCGCAAAGAACGCCGATCTTTCGAAATTCATTCTCTGAGGCGGCCGATGGACGGGACGAAGTCTCCGCCGCGCCTTCGCCGCTCGCTGCTCATCGTGCCCGGCAACCGGGTGGAGCGGATCGCCAAGGCTGCGACATTGCCCGTCGACGCGGTGGTGATGGACCTTGAGGACGGCGTGGTGCCGGCGGAGAAGCCGGCGGCGCGCGCAGCCGTCGGCGAGGCGCTGCGGACGCTCGCCTTCGCCGGCCGCGAGCGCATCGTGCGCATCAACGCCGTTGGCAGCGAGCCCTATCACGACGATCTCGCCGCCCTCGACCTGTCGCCGATTGATGCGCTTTTTGTCCCCAAGGTCGAAAGCCCGGATCAGCTGCGCGGGCTCGCCGCCTGGCTGGAGGCGAAGGAAGGGGAGCGCCAGCGCCCCGTCGAGATCATCGCCACCATCGAGACCCCGCGCGGCCTCTTGCGCGCGCTCGACATCGCCGACGCGACGACGCGCACGACCGCGCTGTTCTTCGGATCCGGCGACTATACCGCGGCAACCGGCAGCGCGGTGACGGAGCGGAGTCTCGCCGTGCCGCGCGCCCTTGTGGTGGCGGCAGCCGCAGCCGCAGGCATCGATGCGATCGACGCCGCCGAGTTCAACGAC
>CAYWBX010000289.1:0-5167 GCA_964456015.1 uncultured Hyphomicrobiaceae bacterium
CGCTTGAGGCGCAGCCAGCGCGCGCAGCCCGATGAGCGAACCTGGCCCGCGAAGTGACCAGATGGGGAACCGCGCGCGGCGGCGTGCGTCCCTTGGGCGGCGCCTCGCAGCGGCGGCCGTTCACGCATTCACAGCCAGTGGCGCGGTTTGCGCTCTCTTCGCCATGCTGGCGGTCGCCGATGGCGCCTACGCCCGGTGTTTTGCATGGCTGGGCCTGGCGCTCCTCATCGACGGCGTCGACGGCATGTTTGCGCGCTTGGTCGGTGTGAAGCAGGTTCTGCCCCGCTATTCGGGCGACCGGCTGGACAACGTCGTCGATTACGTGACCTATGTCTTCGTCCCGGTCCTGGCGCTTCTCCACGCGAAGATTTTCGATGGAACGCAGGGCCTTATTTTGGCGTCCGGGGTTCTCTTGTCGTCGCTCTATCACTTCGCGGACGACGGCAGTAAGTCGGCGGACAATTGCTTTGTCGGCTTCCCGGCGATCTGGAATGCCGTGGCGTTCTATTTCTTCGCCATCCCGATGCCCGGCTGGCTGGTCGGCTCGATTACCATCGTCTGCATCCTTCTGACCTTTGTTCCTCTGCGCACGGTGCATCCGCTGCGGGTGGAGCGCCTTTTCGCGGTCAATGTTGCCGCGTCAGCCATATGGCTGCTGGCTGCGGCGCACATCGTGTGGACGGGATTCCCGGGGGGACTCCTGACGGTGGCGATCCTGATCATGGTCGCCCTCTACATGATCTGGCTGACGCTGACTTGGCCCCTCGTGCGTTTCGCCGGAAAGACCGAGTGAGCGCGGTGTGCCCTGCGGTCCGGCCGGAATTCGCAAGCGGGGACTTTGCGAGCCCTGGCGATTCTGATCGTTGTTAACTCTGATCGCTGCCCTGCATTGCAGAATTGGGGTTGACGGGTCCAGGGAGGGTGATGTCCAAGCCCACGACGGCGCGCGGCGGGGCGCGGCCGCAAGCGGGCATCGCCCAAGGATGCGAGCAAGCCACAAGGGGGTATCGGCGTGCGTAGAGTTTCAGCAGTGGCTTTGGCAACGACGCTCCTTTCGACCGCGACCGTTGTGGCGGAGCCGGGTCGGGTCGCCGGCGACAAGTTGCGGCAACTCCTGTCCGGCCGCACTGTGATCGTGAACACACCCATTGGCAGTCTGCCGATCACCTATCGGGAGAACGGCACCATGACCGGCCGGGCTGCGGCGCTTGCCGCGCTGACAGGGCGCGAGCAGGACAGCGGCCACTGGTGGATCGCCGGCGACCAGCTCTGTCAGAGATGGCGCCTCTGGCTCGACGGCAGCGCGCATTGCTTCACCCTGCGCGTCAGCGGGGCCCAGCTCCACTGGCGGCGCGGCGACGGCAGCTCGGGGACCGCCGTCATCGCGTCGCGCTAGCGGGCTCGCGCTAAACTTCTGCGCCAGATCCGCCGGCGTGGCCTCGCAACCGCCGCGCGCGTTGATGTTGCGCGGGCGTGCCCGACGTCGCAGACTGCCAGTCTCAGACGATCAATCAGCCGAATGACGGACGGGAGGATGGGCATGGCCGGTTTGTGCCAGGGACGCGTTGCGATCGTGACGGGGGCGGGCGGCGGGCTTGGCCGCCAGCATGCCCTGTTGCTCGCGAGGGAAGGCGCCAAGGTGGTGGTCAATGACATCGGCGCCAATGTCGACGGGACGGGGCGCGACGAGTCCAAGGCTGCTGCCGTCGTCGCAGAGATCAGGAAGGCCGGCGGGGATGCGATCGTCAACGGCGACGACGTTTCGACCTGGAACGGCGCCAAGAACCTGATTGAGTCCACCGTCCGGCACTTCGGCAAACTCGACGTCCTGATCAATAACGCCGGCATCCTGCGCGACCGTATGCTCGTCAACATGACCGAGGACGAATGGGATGCCGTCATCCAGGTGCATCTCAAGGGCACGTTCGCTCCCACCCGGCACGCCGCCGCCTACTGGCGCGAGCGCAGCAAGGAGATCGGTGGGCCGGTGAACGCCGCGGTGATCAACACCAGCTCGACGTCGGGCATCTACGGCAACGTCGGCCAGACGAACTATGGTGCCGCCAAGGCCGGCATTGCGGCCTTCACGATCATCGCGGCGCGCGAGTTGCGCCGGTTTGGCGTGACGGTCAATGCGCTGTCGCCATCGGCCCAGACCCGCATGACCGAAGGCTTGCGCCAGCTGACGCCGGAGCAGATCGCATTGCGCGACCCGAAATGGGTCTCGCCAATCGTCGTCTATCTGGCGAGCGAGGAAGCCAAGGACATCAGCGGCCGGGTCTTTCAGGCGGGCTTCGGTCGGATTGCCATCTGCGAGGGCTGGCGGCGGGGCGCCGAGGTGCCGCAGGTCGAGGACCCGCGCGAGGCGGGCCGCCTGTTCCGCGAGATGCTGCCCAAGGTGCGCAAGAACTCCGGCATGGACGGCCTGGAGCTCGATTGACCGGTACCGAGCCTCGCCCGGTCGGGTCGTTCCCCGCAATTGCGCCCGTCGCACCTGCGGAAACGGGGCCTGCGCGGCCGAGACGGCGGAATTGACAGAAGGTTTCCAGAGATCCCGAGGAGTGACGTTCGATGGCCCTCAATTATGAGACGCTGATGCAATTGAAGCGCACCGGCGACCGGTTCAGCTGGAGCGACCGGGAGACGATGCTTTATGCGATCAGCATCGGCATGAGCCGCGACCCTTATGATCCAAAGGAGCTCGCGTACACCTTCGAGAAGGAGAAGCTGAAGACGGTCGCTTCGATGGCCACGGTGTTGCAGCGCGTGCCGTTGCTCCGGGACTGCGGCTACGACTATTCGAAGGTCGTCCATGGCGAGCAGCGCCTCATGCTCGAAAAGCCGCTTGAGCCGGAGGGCGAGATTGTTGTCGACAGCCGCGTTCTCTCAGCGTTCGACAAAGGGCCGGGAAAAGGCGCGATCATCAACTCCGAACTCGTCGCGAAGGACGCCCGGACGGGCGAAAAGCTCTACACGCTGATCTCGACCACATTCGCGCGGGGCGACGGCGGTTTTGGCGGCCCGAGCGGCTCGGGTCTTGAGCCGCACAGGCTGCCCGAGCGCAAGCCGGACCTGACCGCGGCCGCCGAGACGCGCGTTGATCAGGCGCTGCTCTACCGCCTCAACGGCGACCGCAATCCGCTGCACGCCGATCCCGAACTCGCCAAGCGCGTTGGCTTTCCCGTGCCGATCCTGCATGGGCTGTGCACCTACGGCACGGCCTGCCGCACGATCCTGCGCGAGGTGGCGAAATATGATCACACGCGCATCCGCGGCTTCGATGTGCGCTTCTCCTCTCCCGTCTATCCTGGCGAGACGATCCTCACCGACATGTGGGTTGATGGCACCGTCGTCTCGTTCCGCTGTCGCCTGAAGGAGCGCGACGTGACGGTCATCAACAACGGCAAGTGCACGCTCTGGGCGTGAGGCGGCTGCTGCTAGCACGGACAAAGGAGACTCCCATGTCTGCGTTCTACGAACTGCGTCAGTACAAGGTGAAGCCCGGCAAGATGGCCGAGTGGCTGAAGCTGATGGAGGAGGAGATCATTCCCTTCCAGGTCTCGAAGGGGGCCGTAATCACCGGCAGCTTCCGCGGCGAGACCGACGACAGCGTCTATGTCTGGCTGCGTAGATTCGAGAGCGAGGCCGAGCGTGAGCGCCTCTATGCGGCGGTCTACCAGACCGACTACTGGAAGAACACCATTACGCCCAAGGTCACCGAGGTGCTCGACCGGGAGGCCATCAAGGTGACCCGCATCGTGCCGACCCGGATGTCGGTGGCGCAGTAGATCGCGATCCGCCTTGCAGCGATTGCGGGTCCGACCAGGGCCGGAATGCCCTTGCGGGATCGGGTTGAGCGGCAATCGATCTCTCAGATCGCCGGCACGATTTGCGAGACAAAGAGATCGAGCTGCCGTTTCTGCTCGTCGGCACTGGCACCGCGATAGCGCACGATGATGCGGCCGAAGCCGAGCGCGCGGATGCGCCGGATGTCATCGATTATCTCGGCAAGGCTGCCGGTCCCCGGCTCGCGCGCGTCGAAGCGGCTGCGCTTCGGCTCGCCAATGCTGAGGAACATCTTGTAGGTGAGGTCGAGTTCCTCGAGGCGACGGCCATGTTCGGCGCAGAGCCGTCCGAGGGTCGTGAGGCTTTCGGCGAGACTGTCCGGGCTCTGAGTGACGGCGAGCCAGCCCGACCCGTGCCTCGCGACCCGCCTCAGTGCCGGCAACGACACGCCGCCGATCAGCACCGGTGGGTGGGGTCGCTGCACGGACCCCGGCGCCGAGATGACCGGCTCGAACGCATACGTCTCACCTCGGTAGCTCACCTCGCCGCCGGCTGCGAGCGCCTTGAAGATCTCGATGGCCTCATCCGTCACCCGTCCGCGCTTGCGGAAATCGTATGCGCCGAGCGCCTGGAACTCCTCCTCGAGCCAGCCCGTCCCGGCCCCGAGAATGATCCGCCCGCCGCTGAACTGGTCGAGCGTGATGAGCATCCGGGCGAGCAGCACCGGATTGCGATAGGGCATGATGAGAACGGCGCCGCCGATCTTGACGCGCTGTGTTGCACCCGCGAGCACCCCCATGGTGGCGACCGGCTCCAGCAGCGGATCGGCAAGCCTTGTCGGGAAGTCGCCCTTGGCGCTGTAGGGGTACTCGGACTTGAATTGCGCCGGAAAGACGACGTGATCTGCGACCCATACGGACTCGAAACCTTGCTCCTCGGCATGGCGCGCGAGGCCGACGATCGTCTGCGGCGTCGCAAGCGGCCCATAGATGCCGACGTCGAGCCCGAACCCTGAGATGTCCGCCATGCGCCCTCCCGCAGCCGGCACATGAATGATGCCGACCCATTGCGAACTGTGCCCGCCTCGGAGCTCGGAGGCAATCGGTCCGACCGACGCGCATCAGTGTCTGCTGGCCTATCGGTCACCGGCGACCGACGCCGGGCTGCGAATGAGCAGCGCGGCGAACGCGGCGGCACCCGAGAGGCAGGCAAAGCAGATGAGCGACAGCCGATAGTCGCCGCTCAGGTCTCTGAGGATGCCGGAGAGCAGGGGGCCGGCGGCCTGCGCGGCGACTTGCAGCGAGAGCGCGACGCCTCGGATGGCTCCGAAGCTGCGTCGGCCGAAGGCATCGGCCCAGGCAACGGGCAGGATGACGTGGAC
>CAYWBX010000290.1:0-5150 GCA_964456015.1 uncultured Hyphomicrobiaceae bacterium
AGGCGGACGCCCGGGCGCTGGCCGTCGAGGCGGTGATCGGCGGCTGGCCGCGGATGGTAACCGAATGAGGCGGGTTGCGCAGGGCGGTCGCAGCCGGACGCCATATGCCCGAGCGTCGGCGGAGGCGGGCGCCAGGGCCGTCAGGCTTCGGAGGATGCGCCGCCTTCCCGGCGGCGCCGCGCCCGGCGATCGAGCATGTTGAGGCCTTCGACGAGCACCGAGAAGACCATCGCGGCGTAGAGATAGCCCTTCGGCACGTGGGCGCCGAAGCCCTCGGCGATCAACACCATGCCGATCATCAGCAGGAACGCCAGCGCCAGCATGACGATGGTCGGATTGGCGTTGATGAAGTTGGCGAGCGGCGCCGCCGCCACCAGCATGATGATCACCGTGACGACGACCGCGATCACCATCACCGGGATATGCGGCGTCATGCCGACGGCGGTGATGATGCTGTCGATCGAGAAGACGAGATCGAGGAGCAGGATCTGGCTGATGGCGGCACCCGTGCCGAGGGCAACGGTCTTGCGGTCGAACAGGTCGGGACCCGGATCGGGATCGACGCGGTGATGGATCTCCTTGGTGGCCTTCCAGACGAGGAAGAGACCGCCGGCAATGAGAATGAGGTCGCGCCAGGAGAAGCCGTTGCCGAGAATCGTGACGACCGGCGTGGTAAGCTTGACGATGAAGGCGATCGTGGTGAGGAGCAGCAGACGCAGAACGAGCGCGCCCGCGATGCCGATCCGGCGTGCGCGGGCGCGCTGTCCGATGGGCAGCTTATTGGTCAGAATCGAAATGAAGATCAGGTTGTCGATCCCGAGGACGACCTCCATGGCGATGAGGACAAGGAGCGACATCCAGACGGCCGGGTCTTGGGCGAGGGCCAGGAGCTGGTCCATGGATCAGCATCTCCGCGCGGCGATGACGTGTCTTAGAGACAACGCGAAAAAGCGGCATGAGGACCATGCCGCTTGCCGCTCCCTTCATGGCTGAAATGGACGCGCTAGCGCAAGAGCGTCGTCACGAACTCGGTGACGGCCGGGAGATATCCTTGCTCGCACACCGACTTCGGCACGAAGGCGCAGGCGACCTCCTTCGAGCCCGACGCGATCATGTCAAGCGCAACGTAGACGATAACGGCGAGGCCGACCCAGCTGATCCATGGGTGACGCGCCAGAAGGCCCGCAATGTAGGTGGCTGCGACCGCCATCAGGATGACCGCGACGGCAAGACCGACGACCAGGATCCAGATGTTGCCTTTGGCCGCACCGGCGACCGCCAGCACGTTGTCGAGCGACATGGACACGTCGGCGATGATGATCTGGTTGAGCGCCGGCCAGAATCCCATCGTGGTGCTGACGGTCCCTGCCGCCGCGGCGCCGCCGGCCGCGGCCGCGCCCAGGGAGTGCGCGTCATGCACGGGCGCGCGCAGCTCGCGGTACATTTTCCAACACACCCAAAGCAGCAACAGCCCGCCGGCCAACGTGACCCCGACTATGGCGAGAAGCTGCGTGGTCATGGCGGCGAACACGATACGCAGCACGACCGCGCCCGCGATTCCCCAGAAGATGACCTGCGAGCGGATCTCAGGGGCCACGCGCGAGGCGGCAAGTCCGACGATGATGGCGTTGTCGCCGGCGAGCACGATGTCGATGAGTATTACCTGGAACAGCGCAAACGCCTGCTCCTGCCAATCGAAGGGCAGCATCATTCCCCCAGGGTTAAGAGACGTTCCGTTTCACGTGCGAGTGCTCAATGTCGCCGCCGCCGGCCGAGGGCTGTGCAGCGGCTGCTTGTCCTCAGCCCGCCATCCGTGCTGCCGAACCTCAAGGGGTCATCCAGGACGAGCCGAGCGCAGTCGCAAGGGCGAAGCCGGCAAAGAGCAGCAAGCCGGAATAGTCCCAAGCGGTCGGCCCAGCACTGTCGAGCGGGGCCCGACTCCACCAGGCGTAGGCGCCGATAGCAAAGCCGGCGGCGACGAGCCCGCTCGCTACGATGGCCATCGGGAGCGGATCGAAGGAGCCGGATGAGACGATGAGCGCGGCAATCACAATGGTTGCTGCGACGGTGAGGGCCCGACGCGCGGCCGTCGGGACGATCGGCATCCGACGGTTGAGCAGCGAGCCATGATCGACGGTCCGGGTCTCCGCCATGCGAGCCTCCTTTGTGCTAACCGCTTCCCGATCGGCGTTCCATGACCTTTCGGTCAAAGCTGACGATGGCGCCGAACTCCGAGGCGGATGGACAAAGGTTGGGCGTTCGCGTGCGCAGGCTCAATTCCGTTCGAGGCCTGATGCGTTTTCGCTTGGGATGTTTAACTTACGTAAAAATACGGGCTGTTGAACTCGCTGGATGGAGCCCCAAAGTGCGAAAGCGTTGGTATCTCCCGAGGTCGTTGGATGGTTCCGTGCGGCATGAAGACATGGCCCTAGACCGGGCACTTCAGCTACATCCCGTGCTGCTCATTCCGGGGTTTCTCGGCCTTCTGCTGCTGCTCGATTGGGCCACCTACGTGCCTTCGTTTGCGCCGCTCGGGATCACGCCGTGGAATCCCTCGATCGGGTTGGCACTCGGCTTCGTGCTGGTCAAGGGGCCGGCCTATCTCCCGCTGCTGGCGCTTGGCACGCTTCTCTCAGATCTCCTCGTTCGCGGCCTGCCGCTTCCGCTTTCGAGCCTTCTCGTCGAAGTGGCTGCGGTCAGCGTCGTCTACATGTTCGGACTTTGGCTCCTCTGGCGCAGCAAGCCGCCTTTCGATCCCGCCCTCGGATCGATGCAAGACCTGCAGCGGCTCGCCGTTTTCGCTACGGTGTCGGCCGCCGGCGTCGCCGCCGCCTATGTGGGCGGACTTGTCTGGGGCGGCAACCTGCCGGCAGACGAGTTCCTCGCCTCCGCGCTGCGGTACTGGGTCGGCGACACCATCGGGATCATGGTGGTCACGCCGTTCATGCTTCTGCTCGTGCGCTCCGGTCGGCGACCGATGCTGACGCGGGAGTTCGTCGCGAGCCTTGCGCTGGTGCTCGTCTCGGTGCTGGTGGTATTCTTGCCAGAGCACAGACTGCAGACGCAGCTCTTCTACGTGCTGTTCCTGCCGATCGTCTGGATCGCGCTCAGGTCGGGCCTCGAGGCGGTCTCGACTGCGCTCCTCGTGATGCAGGTCGCGATCATGGTGGTGCTGCACGCCGGCAAGCAGGATGCCGTGAACGTAACCGAGGTGCAGGCGTTCCTGCTCGTGTTGGTGTGCGCCGGGCTTGCCATCGGAGTTCTGATCCGCGAGCGCCAGCGCAGCGAAGAGAACGTCCGCCTGCAGCAGGCGGCGATTGCCAAGGCTGCGCGGCTTGGCAGCATGGACAGGCTGACCACGTCCATCGCACACGAGATCAATCAGCCCCTGACGGCAATCGGGAATTATTCGAAGGCGGCCGTCCGGGCGCTCGACCAGACGCCGGCGGACATCGGATCGGCGCGCGATGCGGCGGTCAAGGCCGCGGGTCAGGTGGCCCGGGCGTCGGCCGTGATCGAGCATCTGCGCAACCTCTTCATTCTCGGGCGCGCGGAACTGGCGCCGGCGCCGGTAAGCCTGCTGATCGAGGAGTCGATCGAGCTGGTCCGGCCGGAGCTTGCGCGCGCATCCGTGCGCATTGAGACGGAGATTGCGAGGGGAGTTCCCGACGTCATGGTGGATCTCCTGCAAGCCGAGCAGCTCGTCACGAATCTGTTGCGGAACGCCATCGAGGCCATGCGCGACACGCCGGCGCCCAAGCGTCGGATCCGGGTGACGGCCTCAGGACACGGCCCGGCAGAGGTCGAGATCCGCATCAGCGATTCGGGGCCAGGCTTTCCGGCCGGCTTCCGGCTCGCCACGAACGTGCCCAACCTGACGACGAAGCCTGAAGGTCTTGGCATCGGGCTGACGCTCTGCCATTCGATCGTCGAGGCGCACGGCGGCCGCATGTCGATCAGTGAGGCGGGCGTGCCGGGCACCGTGTCGTTCACCCTGAAGGCCGCGCGCGCGGCTGTCCCGTCGGGAGGAGAAGTGCATGCAAGCGCCAACTGAACTGTGCATCGTCGAGGATGACGACGCCGTACGCGATTCGCTTTTGGTGCTGTTGCGCAGCCACGGTCTCGAGGCAACTGCGTTCCCATCGGCCGAGGCTTTTCTTGCGCACCTCGATGCCGGGGCGGCGCCCGCGTGCATCGTCTCGGACGTGAAGATGACGGGCATGTCGGGGCTCGATCTGCTGGCGGAGCTCAAGCGGCGCGGGTCGCCCGCGCCGATCATCCTCATCACCGGTCACGGCCAGATCAGCATGGCGGTCGGCGCCATCAAGTCGGGCGCCGAGGACTTTATCGAAAAGCCGTTCGACGAGATGGCGCTGGTGGAGGCCATCCGCCGGGCGGCGGAGAAGGGCTTGCGGCAGGCGGGCGTGCAGAGCACGCGCGAGCAGATCCGCGCTCGGATCGCCGAGCTTTCCAGCCGGCAGCGCGAGGTGATGGATCTCGTCGTGCAAGGCTACTCAAGCAAGGAGATCGCCGCCAAGCTCGGTATCAGCCCGCGCACGGTCGAGACGTATCGGCTGTGGATCATGGAGAAGATGGACGCGCGCAACCTCGCCGATCTGGTGCGCAAGGTGAGCCTGATCGAGGCGGCGTGAGCGTGCGGGAAGCGTTGGCGCGCGGGTCCTCCGCCGCCACACATCGAAGCCCGGCGGCGCGGGCGGGGAGCAACGCGCCGGTCGTCCGGCGCGTCAGGCGTCAGCTTGGTCGCCGGGCCTTGCTGTGCGCTGCGCAAGCGTCGCGCTCAGGTCCAGCGGGCCGTGTCCTTGCGGTCCTCGGCCGTGAGGAGCGTCGTCGTGTAGACGACGGTGTCGGTGCAAAGGTCATAGCGGCGGCTCAGCTTGCGGCGCACTTCCGCCTCGACCTCGTTTTCGGGGATCTTCGATCGCTCCCACATCGCGAGGCTTGGCCGTCGCGTCATGAGGAGCGAGCGGATCAGGCCGGACGCCGGGTCCGGAACGATGCGCCAGAGGCCGATGATCTGGCTGTCGTAGGATGCCTCGAAGTCGGGCCAGGCGGCTTCGCAGAGCGACAGGAACTCGCTCCAGTTCCCGGCCGGAGTTTCGAACCAGCGGAAGGCGAAGTTGCCTTGCCGG
>CAYWBX010000291.1:0-1851 GCA_964456015.1 uncultured Hyphomicrobiaceae bacterium
CGTCCCGCCAACAACAACTTCATGATCGAGGGCGTCGACAACAACCTCCGCGTGACGACGGGTCCGGTCATCAGCGTGTCGAACGAGGCGGTGTCGGAATTCTCGGTTCAGCAGAACCTGTTCTCGGTGGAGTTCGGCCACGCCAACGGCGGCCACAAGGTCGCCCTCACTCTTGACCCTCCTTACGGCGGCCTTCACAACGGCGGCATGAGAACCAATGCCATGAAGGCCGCGCTGCGCGCCGGCAAGCCGCAGCTCGGCTGCTCGATGATGTTGCCCAGCCCCCAGGTGGTCGAGATGTTGGGCGCGGCAGGCTTCGATTGGGTACTGCTCGACTGCGAGCACGGCTCGATAGGGCTCGAAAGCCTTGAGATCATGTGCATGGCGGCAGAGGCGGCGGGCATCACTGCGATCGCCAGGCCCCGCTCGCCGGAACCCATGGACATAGCGGCAGTTCTCGACCGCGGCGCGGCCGGCGTACAGGTTCCCCACGTCAACTCGGCTGCGGACGCTCGCCGCGCGGTCGCCAGCGTCAAATTCGGCCCCGGCTCCCTGCGCAGCCTCGCCGCCGGCACGCGCCCCGACGCCTATGGTCTCGCCGGCGGCATGGCCGCATATGCCGAGAAGGCGAACGCCGAGACCCTCCTCGTCGTGCAGATCGAACACGCGACCGCGCTCGCCAACGTCGAGGAGATGCTGCAAGTCGCGGATATCGACGTCTTCTTCATCGGCCCCTCGGACCTATCCCAATCCATGGGCTTCCCAGGCCATCCGAAGGCGCCGCCCGTCGCCGCGGCCATCGCCGAGACGCTTGCAAGGATCACCGCCGCCGGGCGCATTCCTGGGATGCCGGCGACGGCCGAGGCATTGCCCGGCGCGCTGGCCTCCGGCGTGCGCTACGTCTACACGCACCTGCCGCGCGTTCTCGCCGCCGGCTCCGCCGCGTACTTGAAGTCGGCGGCCATCGAAACGAGACGCTCATGAAAGCGCCGCAATCGGCCCGCATCGTCGCGCCGGACGGTGGGGAGCACCCCCCCAAACACCGAGGCAAAGACCTCAAAGAAAAAACCCGCAGCCGGGGGAAGGGCTGCGGGTTTAAGTAGCGTCACGCCTAACGGGGGGGTAGGTGGGACGGCGTGACGTTTCGGACACGCCATAATAGACTGATTTCTCCACATTGTTCAACACTTTCTTGATGAAATTAATTCGACCCGGTAAACTTACTGCCGACCAAGCGATTCGAGCGACCGGTGATGCGTAAGCTGAATACTATTTCCACGCCGGTGCTTATGAGGTTTTTTCGGCGACAAAGTATTTGCTCCGAAGTCTGACGGATATCGAATCGCCGCGTCATGCGTGCGTCTGTCCTGCCGAGACGTGACGGCTCGATGCGAGCCGTGTTTGCAGCCATGTCGTGCAAGGCTTGACGAGACCTGCCGCCGGCCCCTGCCCCGACATCTGCCATCGCGACTCCTCACTGCAACCCCGCCGGGCATCTTCGCTCCCTCTGTGCCTCCTGCGACACAGACGCTTGCCGCGAATCAGGTTATCAACAGCTCCATCGCAGTGGCGCGCCGCTGATCAGAGCCAAAGAGCTCTAGTACACGATGAAGCCCGGCCATCGCGCCGGGCTTATCGTTTGGGCGCCATGCTCAAGCGTCCTTGGCGCGCTGGCGCAGCACGAATTTCTGGATTTTGCCCGTGCTTGTCTTTGGCAACGGCCCGAAAACGATCCTCTTTGGCACCTTGTAGCCGGCGAGCACGCCCCTGCAGTAGGAGACAATGTCCTCCGCCGTCGTCCCGGCCGCATCTAACCTTAGCGTGACGAAAGCGACCGGCGTCTCGCCCCAT
>CAYWBX010000291.1:1861-5145 GCA_964456015.1 uncultured Hyphomicrobiaceae bacterium
GATCGCCATCGTGGGCCTCGTCGGGCCGCGCCACGACAGCCGCCTCCATGATGGCGGGGTGCCGGTAAAGCGCCTCCTCGACCTCGAGGGAGGAAATGTTCTCGCCGCCCGAGATGATGATGTCCTTGGAACGGTCCTTGACTTCGACGTAGCCGTCGGCGTGCCGGACAGCGAGGTCGCCGGACCGGTAGTAGCCACCAGCAAACGCGGCCTCGGTTGCGGCGGGGTTCTTGGCGTAGCCCTTCATCACCGTGTTGCCGCGCACCATGATCTCGCCCATGGTTGTCCCATCGGCTGGCACGGGAAGAGCAGTCGCCGGATCGGCGACGATCACGTCGTCCATTACGGCGATGCCGATGCCCTGGCGCGCCATGGCCCGGTAGCGCTCGCTCTCACTCCCCTGCCGCCACTCGGGCAGCGGCGCGCAGAAGGTCGAAGGCCCCCACGTCTCGGTGGTGCCGTAGAGGTGCAGCACCTCGAAGCCCATCTCTTCCATCCGCTCGATCACGGCCGAAGGCGGCGCCGCTCCGCCGGTCGCCACCTTGACGCGAAGCGGCAACGGCCGCCGCATCTCCTTTGGCGCATGGACCAAGAGATTGAGCACGATCGGCGCCCCGCAGAGGTGCGTCACCCGGTGCTGCTCTATCAGGGAGAAGATGCGCCCTGGCTCCACCCTACGCAGGCAAACATGGGTGCCGCCGGCTGCCGTCACCGCCCACACGAACGTCCAGCCCGAGCAATGGAACATCGGCAGCGTCCACAGGTAGCGGCTGTCGTGGTCGAGCTTGAAGGTGAAGGCGTTGGCGAGCGCGCCGAGGTAGGCGCCGCGGTGGGAGCCGACGGCCCCCTTGGGGTCGCCGGTCGTGCCGGAGGTATAGAGAAGGCACAACGATTGCCATTCGTCCTCGATGCCAGGCCAGGCGAAAGCCGGATCGCCGCCGGCGATGAAATCCTCGTATTCCTCGCTGCCGATGGCCGGCGCCCCGTTCGTCTCGGCGTCAGCAATATCGACGACGCGCGGCCGATCAGCCAGCCGCAGCAAGGCCGGCGCGATGGTCCCCGCAAACTCGCGATCGGCGAGCAGGACCTTCGCCTCCCCGTGCGTCAGGCAGAACGCGATGGTGCCCGCGTCGAGCCGGATGTTAATCGGGTTGAGGATAGCTCCGAGCATGGGCGCGGCGTAGTGGGCTTCCAGCATCGCCGGCACGTTGGCGGCAAGAATGGCGACCGTATCGCCGCTCCTCACTCCCGCCTTGGCGAGCGCCGAAGCCAGCCGCCGCGAGCGCTCGAGAAAATTGCGATAGGTGAGCCTGCGCTCCCCATGTATGACGGCTACTCGATCGCCGAACACAGATGCCGCGCGTGCCAGAAAGCTCACCGGCGTCAGCGGCACGAAGTTCGCCTCAGTCCGCTTCAGGCCCACTTCGCCGATGGCCATTGGCGCCTCCTCGTCCGACCGGATTGATTGTCTGGCGAAGGTTAGCAAGGCCGCGGGACGGGGTTCAACATATCGACGGGGCCGCCCCTTTCGAGGCAGCCCCGGACTCCACGTCAAACGTCCTGTTCGTTAGTACCGGTGGAGATACAGCCAGCGCCGCCACAGCGCGCGCTGATTGTCGTGTACCTCTGCGTGGATGTGCTTTTCGGCGCCCTTCTGGGCCTCGCGGATGGCCCTCGCCTCACGCTTGGTGAGGTACCCGTCGGCCTTGGCGTTGTTTTCGAGCCGCTGGATGTAGGCCTGCTCGGCCAGCAGGTCGCGATACTCCTTGCGGGTGAGCTGGCCCGTGTAGCGGCCCTTTTCAATCTCGTACAACTGCTTGGACTGGGTGCGGTCGATACTGTCGTGGGCGAAGCTTGTGCCGGTCGTGGCGGCGAGCACGAGCGCGGCGATGAGGATCTTCTTCATGTTGCGGGTTCCTTGACTTGGGTGTTCGTCCGTCCTCACGGCGCCGGTTATGCCTAGAGCCGATTGAACCCATACTGAATGGCGCGTTTAGGCGACATTCATCGCCAAACCCGAGTGACGGGCATTCTCAACACTCCCGCGGATCGCTATGGTGGCGGTCATGATGCGGGCACGGACAGGATGCTCGCCCGACGCGCAAGACAGGAGAGCCACGTGTTTCAACTCAAAGGGTTGCGGGCCGCCTTCGGTGTCGCCGCGCTGACGCTGTCGCTGGCGGCCCTCTGGCCGGCCTCGGCACAGAAGATAGGCCGCGCCGGCGACTTCGATTACTACGCCCTCGTGCTGTCTTGGTCGCCGACGTACTGCGCCGACGTCGGCGAAGGCCGCAACGATCCCCAGTGCACTTCCGTCAGGCCCTACGCCTTCGTGCTGCACGGGCTGTGGCCGCAGTACTCGCGCGGCTATCCTGAGAGCTGCCCGGTGACGAACTCTTTCGTGCCCCGGCCCGTCATCGACGGCATGCTCGACATCATGCCGAGCCATCGCCTCGTCATCCACGAGTACAAGAAGCACGGCACCTGCTCGGGCCTCGATCCCAAGGGCTATTTCGACACTGCCCGCCGCCTCTATGACAAGATCAGGATCCCGTCCCGCTACCAGTCGCCGGACCGGCCGGTACAGACGAGCCCCGCCGAGATCGTGAAGGATTTCATTGCGGCCAATCCCGAGCTCAAGCCCGACATGTTGGCGGTAGCTTGCGGGCGGCCCAACCGCGTGCGCGAGATCCGCTTCTGCTTCAGCAAGGAAGGCCAGCTGCGCTCGTGCGGCCGCAATGAGGATCAGGAACGGCTGTGCCGCGCCAATAGCGTCGTGCTGCCACCGGTCAGGGGACCCCGTTCCTATGCGCCACCGCGCTTCGAGCGGCGCATCTGACAGCCCGCGCTGGCGATCGTTCAGGCGTCTCGATAGTCTGGTCGGATGTTCTGAGGCGCCGCCGCCCGGCGCAATCGGTCGTTGATCGCCTCGCCTAGTCCTGTCTCCGGGATCGGCATGACGGCAATTGAGGCAGCGCCGCTCGAATCCAGGCTCCGCAGCGCGGCGAAGAGACTGGCCGCTGCCTCAATGAGGTCACCCGACAGCGAAAGATTGAACGTCGGCCCGTCGTGCGGCGGCGCCGGACCGAAGGCCAGCAGCGCCTCGCCCGCTCGGGCCGAGAGGCAATTCAACCGAACGGCCGCGCGCGGCGCATAGTGGCTCGCGAGCATGCCGGGCGCAACCGGCGCGTTCGGATCCGATGCGGATGGCACCGCCAGTGGCCCTGCGAGCACCCGTTCAATCGCTTCCCGCGTAAGTCCGCCCGAGCGCAATAGTCGAGGCT
>CAYWBX010000292.1:0-5115 GCA_964456015.1 uncultured Hyphomicrobiaceae bacterium
TCCGAGTCCGGAGGGCTCGCCGGGCGCTGAGCCTGGAACTTGAACGACCGTGCGGCCTCGCGCAGTTGGGTCTCTTCCTGCCTCAAGGCGTAGGTCAAGTAGCCCTGAGAGAAGATTCCAAGAGGACTGCTGCGGTCGTTCAAAGTGACCAAATGCCACGACTGAAGGTGCCTGCTCGCAGCCACATAGCAGGCAATCAGGGCAAGCAGCGGCAGGATGGCGTACGTGCGTGGCACCGTTACACGTAAGTCACGGATTTTGTACATGCAAATGGCAAATCCCGCCACTACCGCCAAGATGCTGCCGCTGGTCCGAACGAAGTCTCCCTCTAGAAACTCAACGGCATTCTCCAAGTTTCCGACGACCAACACGATCATGTTTGAGGTGAAGCGGGTCTGGTAGTTGAAGATCGTGAAGAGGTCCATTCCGACTGTGATATAGAATGGAAAGAGACAGGCATGCGTGACCCACACGCGCCGAGGGCCGATAAGCTGCAGGGCCAGCAAGCCGAAGATGGAGGCCGGCAGCGTGAAAAGAAACGACTTGTCGGCCAGCCGGCCCTCGTAGAGCAGGACCGGCGAAATGAGGTAGAGATTCATCAACAAGAGCCAGCGCCAACGCCACAGGGACCGCCCCACCGCCGCCGGTCCGAAGCCCTCCATCCGGTTCGAGTGGTACACATCCCCGACCATCGCTACTCCTTTGGACACTCCCGGCAGCCAGCCCGCGCACCGCTCTTGAGGCGTGACATGTCATTGTCACGTTGGCCCTAAGGGCCGGCGGCCGACGACCTCAGAACCCCTGTTTGAGGGGCCTCAGTCGGCTCTACGCACCGCAGTTAGGCATTAACCGAACCAGGAACAATCGAGGCTGTCAAACGACTGTCACATAAATGATGTATTCTGAAATTTTAGAAAATTATCCCTGAGTGCGCGCTGCCTTCGAGCAGGACTCCTGCTCGGGGGGCACATCGCAGGCGGTCAGATTGCACGGGCCGACAGCGGGGTCGGGAGCGCTGCTCTCAAACGCGGCCCAGTAGGAGAAGGACCCGGCAAAGACTCCGTTGCGCAGCATCCGCGCAATTGTCACCGATGCCGTTGCCGCGCTCGATGCGAAGATTCGCGCCACGCTCGAACGCACGGAGCATGCCTTGACTGCTCTCAAAGGGCTGCTTCAGGCTTGGCTGCCACGGGCATTTTGCTACCTTCGGACCGAGCGGAACTTTGCGGATCGGTTCGACTATGAAGTGCTGTTTCGCTGGTTCGCCGGGCTCGGCGTCGGCGCTCAATTCCGGGGCCTCTCGACCTCGCCGAAGTAGCGAAACTCACAAGATCGAAGGCGGCGTTCCGTCGACGCCCGCCGGCGGGCGCTGCAGGTTCGGAACTCCGGCTCCCGTCGGAGCCGACACCGCTTCGGACCCCGTGGGTTCCTCGCGGCGCTGCGAGAGCGTCGTGAAACAAACAGCGCCAGATGAAAGGACAAGGCGGGATGGAGGCGCTGGAATGCCGTTGTCCGCAGGAATTCCCGCAGATGCGAGAAGGCAGTCAGCAGGGCGAGCGATCGAGAGGAGGTCCACGAGCCACTCGGCAACCCACCCGCGGCGGCGGCGGCGGCGCCATATCGATACAGGCCACGGCTGACGCTTCCGCCGCGGCGCGCCGATCCTGCTCGCTCTGCCGACGAGGCCAAAGGTCGCCACGATCGAATTGGACTCCCCCGGACAGCACTCCCGGCGGAGAACTTTGGGAGAGACCCGATGCAACGCCTTTGCGATCAAATTGACGCGCCTCGTTCAGACGAGCTCAAACCATAAGAGCGCGACGGCGTCGCGCGCCGCGGCCCAAGCTGCTATTTTATTGATAAGGATACCATCCGCTTTGGGGGATCTCAGTAACCATGCCGCACTCTGCAGCACGAGCCGGCAGGGCTGCCGTCGCGACGGTCCCAAGACCTGCGCCCGCGATCCAGCGGCGGCGGGCCGGCGCCCGACCGATTGGTGGAACGCTGCTCGCGCTGATGCCCGTCGTGGCGTTTTCTTACATGGTGCTCGTCCTGCCGTTCTCCGGTGTGGGGGGGAGTGATACGAGGTTGGTCAACGTCACTTTCTGGCCGGTCGCGGCGGCGCTGACCATCGGGCTTCTGATCATCAATCGCGCGAGCCTGGACTGGAGGTTCCTTAGGTCTCCCCCTATCCTCGCCCTGGCCGCCTACCTGCTGTTTGCGGCTGCCAGCATCAGCTGGGCCCTGGCGCCGGATTATTCCGCCACCCGCTATCTCGGTCAGCTGCTGATCATCATCTGCATGCTCGCACCTTACATGCTGCCGCTACCGCCGCAGAACACGATGTGGCGGCTCTATCTCGTCTGCGGCGCGTCGATGGTGTTGACTGCCTATTACATCTTCACAGCACCAGGGTCGATCATCGGGCATGCCGGGTACTTCACGCACAAGCAAGAGCTCGGGATCTTGTGCGGCGTGACGCTCGTCTTATCGGCTTTCGGACTTGCGCTTCCCGGCTGGCGCCGCCTCCTTGCCATCCTCATTCTGGGTCTCGCGCTCTGGGTCGTCACTCAGTCCCAGTCAAAGATCGCCACGGCGCTTCTCATTCCCGCCTTCGCGATTTCTTTGGTTGCGCTCGTCATCTGCCGGATTGTCAGGACAACACCGGCGGTTCTTCTCGCCCTTTTCCTGCTCGCCACCTATTTCGTGCATGACCCTCTGGGCAGAATTGCCTACCGGCTCTACGGGGATTCTACGATCACGGGCCGCGTTTTCATCTGGGAGTTCATCAACATGTGGGTGAGCCAGAGAAGCTGGCTCGGATGGGGATTCCACTCCTATTGGGGCGTGCCAAACTCGCCCCACAATTACGCCTGGGGCTTCATCAAGGACATGATCTCCACGCATAGCGGCTACCTGGACCTGAAACTCGACACAGGCCATGTCGGCTATTGGCTCTTCATGGCGTTCATCTTTGCGACGCTGCATGTCTTTGATCGCGCCCGGCGCGTGAATTTCCTGCAGACGTGGTTTTTGCTCTCGGTCTGCCTCTATGTGATGATGTTGAATTTGACCGAGACCATCTGGGTGCAGACCACGCCAGTCTGGCTCGTCTTTCTGGCCGCCGTCGGCGAGATGCTAGCCCTGGCGCGATCGGCGGGTGCGACAGCTCCGCAGCCCGCTCGAAGGCCATGGCCTGTGGTCCGGAAATTCGCCGTGCGTAAGCCTCCGATGGCCGGTGCGCCCCGAAAACCGGTGACTTAATGGATCTTGGCTGAGATTAGCCGACACTCTGATCAGACCTCTTTTATGCAGGCCGAAGCGGGCGATGGAGTCGAAACCAGATCAGTCACGCGGTGCCGGTCGAGATGCAACCTGAAGCTCGGCGAGAGCGCCCGCGGCCTCGAAGTCGGCCCGAGAAACGCCTACAAGGCGCCTGTGCGTGTGCGGCGAGTTTCGTTTACCCTCGAATGACGCGCCGATACGGGCGTGCTCGGCGCGGACTATAAGGGTGGCGGACTGAAGCCTGCCTCTGGACCGAGGACGAGATGAATGCCGCCGGGATATGATTTCGGGTTCCTGCTGGAGCAGTCTCTCGGCCATGTCACGCATACGAAGAACCTTGAGGCCAACGTCGCGCGTGATCCCGACGTTCGCGCGCATTGGGGACTGATCCCGTTCGAGACCAAAGGCCTCGCAGCGAAGCTGCCGCTCTACCGGAGCAACTGGACGGTCAGGGCCGGCGTTCGCGCGCGACGCGAACTCGCCCGCATGACGCGCGAAGCCGAGCTGGATGCTCTGTTCTTTCATACCCAGGTTCCCGCCATCCTGGCGCAAGGATGGATGCGCAGGCTTCCGAGCATCGTGTCGCTCGATGCGACACCCATACAGTATGACAGCCTTGGCGCGTTCTACAGGCACGAGACGGGCCCGGCATGGCTCGAGCGTCTGAAATGGCGGCTCAACCGCGACTGCTACCGGCTGGCACGTCGCCTTGTTGCCTGGGCGGAATGGACCAAGCGCGGCCTCGTCAGCGACTACGAGGTGCCTGCCGACAAGGTCACGGTCATTCCCCCAGGCGTTACCGTCGACGAGTGGCGACGGCCCGCGCCGCGCGAGGCCCGGTCCGGCCCCGTCAAGCTCCTCTTTGTCGGCGCAGACCTTACGCGGAAGGGCGGCGCCGTGCTCCTCGAAGCGTTTCGCGCGCTCGATGATCTCGACCTCGAATTGCACCTGGTCACCAAGACCGCTGTCGCGGCCGAGCCGAGGGTCTTCGTCTACAATGACCTCGCAGCGAACAGTCCGCCGCTCAAGGCGCTCTATCACGCCTGCGACATCTTCGTGCTTCCCACCTTCGGCGATTGCCTGCCCATGGTGCTGTCGGAAGCGGGCGCCGCCGGCATGGCGATCATCGCGACCGACGTTGCCGCAATCCCGGAGGTCATTCGGAACGGAGAAACGGGACTGACGGTGCCGCCGGGCGACGTGCGCTCACTGGCGCAGGCGTTGCGCGAACTTGCAAGCAACCCAACGCTCCGCCTGACGCTCGGCGCGCAGGCGCTTGCGCATGTGACGCGCAACTACGATGCGCGAACGAATGCCGGCCGCCTCCTCGAACTACTCAAGGCCGAGGCGGACGCGGCGCGAGCGGAGCGGACGGGCGCTGCGGCGGTGCGCTGCGCGTCGTGACCGTTCGCCCTTGGGCGCGAATGGCTTTGGCGCCGGAGAGCGCCCACGAGGGAACCTGCCTGGCATCCAACCCGCCACGGCGGTTTGCCTTCACACGGTGCCCTCGAGGCCGACGTCCCGGGTGAACGATTTCGCTGGCATCGCCGAGCCGCGTCGGCATGGCTTCCCGTCACACATCGATCCATGCGGGCGAGTGCGCTCCCCGGCTAGCTCGCATCGCTCATTGCGGCCTCGGCGAGCAACTTGCGAGCGAAGACGCGGACTCCGCGACCGCGTTCCACCTCGATAATGCGGTCAGCGGCAAGCTGGCGAAGCATCCGGCTGACCGTCTCGATGGTGAGCCCGAGAAATTGGGCGATCTCGGTGCGCGAGAGCGGCAAATCGAAGACACGCGAGCCTTCGGACTCGCCGCGCAAGCAGGACTCA
>CAYWBX010000293.1:0-5104 GCA_964456015.1 uncultured Hyphomicrobiaceae bacterium
GATCCCAAGGAGCGGGCCGAGCATTTGATGCTGCTCGATCTCGGGCGCAACGATGTGGGGCGCGTCGCGGAAATCGGCTCGGTGCGTGTTGCCTCGAGCTTCGACGTGGAGCGCTACAGCCAGGTCATGCACCTCTCCTCGACCGTGCTCGGGCGCCTCGATTCGCGCAAGGACGCGATCGACGCGCTGATGGCGGGGTTCCCCGCGGGCACGCTTTCGGGGGCGCCGAAGGTGCGGGCCATGGAGATCATCGACGAGCTCGAGAAGGAGAAGCGCGGGCCCTACGCCGGCTGCGTTGGCTACTTCTCCGCCGACGGCAACATGGACACCTGCATCGTCCTGCGCACGGCGCTGGTGAAGGACGGGCGCATGTACGTACAGGCGGGCGCCGGCGTCGTTGCCGACAGCGTGCCGGCAGCCGAGCAGGAGGAGTGCGTGCTCAAGGCGCGTGCGCTCTTCCGGGCTGCGGAGGAGGCCGTGCGTTTCGCGGGCAAGGCTCGGCGGGGCAACAGCCCCTGACCCTGCTCGGCCGACCGGGGAAGCACGCTACGGCCCCGGCCCCTCTGGCGGCCTCAGTTCACGAGCGCTCCGTAGGCGAGGTGCCGCATCAGCATCCGCGTGTCGAAGCGCTTCGATGGCGCCTGCGTCATCAGGATGCCGACGAGACGCTCCTTGGGATCGATCCAGAAGCTCGTGCCCCACGCCCCCGCCCACATGGCGTCGCCCGGTGAGCCCGGCGCGACGCCCATGCCCGCCTCGAGCCTGATCCCGAAGCCGAGGCCGAAACCATAGCCGGGACCCGTGGTCGCGCTGGTCGAGCCGCCCATGCCGGCGATGTGGTTCGAGAGCATGAACTCGACGGTCTTGCGCGACAGGAAGCGCCGTCCGCCGAGTTCGCCGCCGTTTACGACCATCTGCGCGAACTTCATGTAGTCCTCGGCGGTGCCGACGAGCCCGGCGCCGCCCTTGAAGTAGCTCTTGCCGGCGGGATTTGTCGTGATGCGGTAGGCCTTCATCATCGCCGCCTTCTGCGGGTCGGCGTCAAATGCTTCCGCGAGGCGGTTCTGCTTCTCGGGCGGCACCCAGAAGGCGGTATCCTTCATGCCGAGCGGATCGAACAGCATCTCCTTGAGAAGCTGGTCGAGCGGCTTCTTGGCCGCGCGCTCAAGCAGAAGACCGAGCACGTCGACGGCGATCGAGTACTCCCAGGCGGTGCCCGGGTGATGCGCAAGGGGGATCTGACCGAGCGCCTTCAACATCTGATCGCCGGTGATGTCCGTCTCGCGCGCCTCGATGTTCGCCTTCTCGTAGGCGTCCTTGATGCGCGGCGAGCGGGTCGATCCGGAATAGACGAAGCCGGCCGTATGCCTCAGAAGATCGTGCACCAGGATCTCGCGCGCAGGCGGAACGTCGACGACCTCCTCCTTGCCGTCCTTGTCGACGCGGCGGACCTCGACCTTGACGTCCTTGAGCTCCGGCAGCCAGCGGGAAATCGGCGCATGCAGGGCAAGCTCGCCGCGCTCGATCATCATCATGGCGGCGACAGAGACGATAGGCTTCGTCATCGAAGCCAGGCGGAAGATGACGTCCCGCGTCATCGGTTTCGATTTCGCCTGGTCGCGGAAGCCGTGCGCCTCGTAATGCACGATCTCGCCGTTGCGCGAGATCATGGACACAGCTCCCGGAAAAACGTTCGCCTCGATCTGCTGCCGCATGGCCGGCGCGATGCGGGCGAGCCGCTCGCGCGACATGCCCTGGACCTCGGCAGGCTCGGTGGCTGGCGGCCCCTTGCGGGCCGGCGCTTGAGCCAGCGCTGTGGGCACAGCGACCGCGAGCACGGCGAGCATTGCGACAAGGGACGGGTGGCGCATGGTCGAAGCTCCGGCATCAGCGAGTTTGCGACCAGTGTAGGCACCTTGGCGCATGTGGCAATCGGGACGATCGCATGGCGAAGGCGTGGTTTGTCGCCGGGCTCGGCCGTCAGCGCGCTCGCCCGGCGCGGGGCAGCATCCGTCTGAGCAGGCCGTCGCGCAGCCCCAGGTGATGCGCGAGGACGATGCCGAGATGCGCCCCGAGCGGCAGCAGCAGCAGATAGGCGCTGGCGACATGGAGCCACCGCGCCGATCGAGCGACGGCGCTCCACTCCGGCACAGGGTTTGGCAGGTCGAAGACGCCGAAGAGGCGCACGCCGTAGCCTCCGGCCATGACGTAGATGAAGCCCGTGAGCGGCATCACGAGCATCGCTCCGTAGAGGACCTGCTCCGCACGATGGATGATGATCTTCTCGACGGGCGTGATCGTGGGCGCCCAGGGCGGCAGCGAGCCTGCCCGGCGGTTGATAAGCCGCAAAACGGCGACGACGAGCGCGACGAGACCGATCGACTTGTGCCAGTTGTAAAGCGTCGCCTGAGAAACGACCGCGCCCGCGGCGTCCCCATCCGGCGTGCGCAACATGACCGCGGCGCAGCCGTATTGCAGCAGAAATAGCAGAGCGATGGCCCAGTGCAGCAGTTTCGTGAGCGCGCCGTACCCGGCCGCCGAGTTGAGAAGCGCCATCCCGAGAGCCCTTCAGTAAGTGGCCCGAATGCCGGCCTCACCGCCGCGTGCTCGCACCGTGGCGACGGCGCTTGCGAGATCGGCGAGGTAGGCGTCGAGCGAGGGCGCATGGAGCAGCGACATCATGCGGTGCAGCCCTTTCGGCCGCTGCACGAGGCCCGGAACCCAGCCTCGTTCGGCCATCACCTCGGCGACGCGAAAGACATCAACCTCGCCGGATCCGACGACGACGATGGAGAGGTGCGGATCGCCGATTACGTGGAGCCCCTGGATGGCGGCGACGCCGGCCCGATAGCGGTCGACCATGGCCATCAGGTCGCGGGCGATCTCGCGATATCCGTCGCGTCCGAGATGCTGCAGCGTCGCCCAGGCGGCCGCCACGCCGCCCCCCGGTCGCGATCCGGCGATGGTTGTCGTCGCGAAGCGGCCGTTTGGCCAGACATCGGCGGCAAACCCGTGGTGCTCGGCGTGCTCAGCGCTGCGATAGAAGACGGTCGAGGCGGGCTTGGGCGTGTAGCCGAACTTGTGCAGGTCCGCGGATAGCGACGTGACGCCCGGCACCGCGAAATCGAAGTCCGGGATCGGCCGGCCATTGGCCTTGACGAAGGGCGCGAGATAGCCGCCGACGCAGGCGTCGACATGCATCCAAAGGCCGCGCGCCTGCGCAAGCCGCGCAATGTCGGCGACAGGGTCGATCACCCCGAAGGGAAAGCAGGGCGCCGAGGCGACGATGAGGAACGTGTGCTCGTCGACAGCTCTTCCCATGGCGTCGGCATCGGCGCGAAAGTCGTTTGCGACCGGCACGCGCCGCGTCTCGAGATCCATGAGGCGCGCCGCCTTCTCGAAGGCCGGATGCGCCGTCTCGGGCAGCACGATGTTTGCCGGGCCGCCGCGCGTGATGCGGCCGCTCGCGCGCGCGAAGTTGCGGGCTGCCTCGACCGCCATGATGATGCTCTCGGTGCCGCCCGTGGTCATGAAGCCCTCGGCGCCATGAGGCGCCCGGAAGAGATCGAGGGCCATCTCCACCACCTCGCGCTCCATCCGTCCAAGCGAGAGGAACGCCCGCTTCCCGCCAAGTGCGTTCTCGACGAAGTAGGCGTTAAAGGCCGCGCGCCCGAGCCGGTCCGCCTCGTCGCAGCCCTTGAAAACGTAAAGCGGCACGCGGCCGCCTTTCCAGTCGGCATCGCCCGCCTTCATCGCTTCGAGGTCGGCGAGGACGGCGTCGGCGGGGCGTCCGCTCTCGGGGAACGACATGCGCATGGGAAACCCTCCCGTCGGGCGCTGTGAGCTGGCCGGATGCAAAGCCTAGCAGCGCGCATCCGCTGCCGTCACCGTGCACGGGAGAACGAGAGGCGGGCAAGGCCGCCGCGGCGGATCAGCGGAGCGCCGCCGCAACCGCCTCGATGTCCGCCGGCGTCCCGACGGCCTGCGCCTTGAGACCCTTGTCGATGCGGCCCGCGAGTCCCGAAAGCACCTTGCCCGAGCCGATCTCGTAGAGCTGCGAGACCCCCCTCGCGACCATCGCCAGCACGCACTCGCGCCAGCGCACGGTCCCCGTCACCTGCTCGACGAGGAGGCGGCGGATCTCGGCGGGGTCGCTCACCGGGGCCGCGGCGACGTTGGCAATCACCGGCACCTTCGGCGCTTTGATCTCGACCTTGGCGAGGGCCTCCGCCATGGCGTCGGCCGCGGGTTTCAGCAGGCGGCAGTGGAAGGGCGCCGAGACGGGGAGCGGGATGGCGCGTCGCAGCCCATGCGCCTTGCCGACTTCGGCGATACGGTCGATTGCCGTCTTGTGTCCCGAAAGGACGACCTGCGTCGGCTCGTTGTCGTTGGCGACATCGCACACGTCCCCCTGCGCGGCGTCCGCAGCGATCTTGCGGGCGGCCTCGAGGCCGACGCCGAGCAGCGCCGCCATGGCGCCCTCTCCGACCGGCACGGCCTTCTGCATGGCCTGCCCGCGCAACTTGAGAAGGCGCGCCGCATCGGCAACGCTGAAGGCGCCGGCGGCGGCCAGCGCCGAGTATTCGCCAAGCGAGTGTCCGGCGACGAATTTCACCTTGGCGGCAAGGTCGAGGCCCTTCTCGGCTTCGAGCACGCGCATCACGGCGAGCGAGTGCGCCATGAGCGCCGGCTGCGCGTTCTCGGTCAACGTGAGGACGTCCTGCGGGCCTTCCCACATGACCTGAGAGAGCTTCTGGCCGAGGGCGTCATCGACCTCCTGAAAGACGGCGCGTGCCGACGCATAGGTCTGCGCCAGGTCGCGTCCCATGCCGACGGCCTGGCTGCCTTGTCCCGGAAACACGAATGCGATGGCCATTTCTCTCCTCCGGGGCGGATGCCGGCCCCCATGCTGACGGCAACGGATCGGCGCGCTTAAGCATCCGGGCGCTCCGGGTGTCAAGCCGCTGGTAGAAGGAGGCGGGGCGGACCGTTGGGACGATGGGTTGACGTCTCATGGCGCACCGCCGCGGGCGCTTGGCCATTCGGGACGGGAGGGCTTCGCGATTGCCGCGGCGGGGCGTAGACTTCTTTGGGACCTTGCAGG
>CAYWBX010000294.1:0-5101 GCA_964456015.1 uncultured Hyphomicrobiaceae bacterium
CAGGCGCTCCGGACCGCCCTTGGCCCGCGGATCGTGACGCTCGATTACGTCGCAAGCCCGCTCTCGCGGGCGAGCGAGACGATGCGCATCGCGCGGGCCGAGCTCGGGCTCGACCCCGACGACTTTCGTCGCGACGACCGGCTCAAGGAGCAACATTACGGACACTGGGAAGGACAGCTCTGGTCGGAGCTGCCGAGGACGGATCCGGAAGGGTTTGCGGCGCGCGAGCGCGACAAGTGGGGATGGCAGCCGCGGGGCGGGGAAAGCTACGCCATGCTGTCGGAGCGCATCGCCGGCTGGCTCGCCGAGGTCAAGGAGGACTGTGTGGTCGCCTCGCACGGGGCGGTCAGCCGTGTGCTACGGGGTCTCGTCGCCAACATCCGCCGCGAAGACATCGCGCTTCTCGAGGTCCCGCAGGACAGGGTCATGGTGCTCGCCAACGGCCGCATCGACTGGCTCTGAGGCCGCTCGCTGGCGCGCGATGCAAATGAGGGGTTCCGCATGGCGGGCCGCCGAAGCATGACGCTCGCCATGCGGGACGCTCGCCATGCGGCCGGCCGCTGGCCTTCTTATGGGCGATGCGCCGGCTATCTCGGCAGCGGCCCGCGCGGTGCGCCCGCAGCGGTTTCAGGCGGGATCGCGGCCCCAGGGAACAGCGGAGCGGCAGGCGAGTAGACGCGGGGACCGTTCGAGGGCCTCTCGGCCTGCGCAGATGCCGGCACGCCGGCCGTGGGGCGCAGGGTCATCGCCTTCTCCGGCTTTGCCGGCAGCGGCGGTTCGGCAGACGGCGCCTCACTCAAGGTGCGCACCGGACTCGCTGCGCTCGGGTGCTCCGCGATGGTGCGCACGGGGTTGGCGGGCGGCCCTGCCGTTGTCGGGACGTCCGGCACCGCCCGCGCGGCGGGTGGGGTCGATGATCCGGTCGGCGCCGAAGTGACGACGATCCACGCACAGGCCCCAAAGATCAGGACGTTCAAGACCTGTGAAATCCGCTCGAGCATGGTACGCCTCCACTCGTCTCATACTACTGCACACATGCGCAGTCCCAAAGGTCGTGCGCGACGTCCGTGGGGGCGCGGGCCAACAAGCTCGCGCGAGGGTAAAGTGGGAAACAGGCGCCGACACGGAAATGGCCGGAGCAGCGGCTGCTCCGGCCTCAATGGACGCTCGAACATCCCGCATGCAAGACGTTACGGGCTCAATCGTAACTCCTGCGCGCGGGCGCCGCTCGCGCGTCTTGCCCGAACGCGTTGAAATCCGGGCTGGCAACAGCAACGACTGCTGCCTTCGACACCGGGTTCGCCGTCATTCGGGCGGTTGCTTGCAACGCATGAACGAACTCCGAGGCTGGCGGTGGAGGTCCACTTCTTTCCAGCTCCCACTCGGACGCACACCACAACACCGCGAGGGCCCGGCCGTCACGGCCAGGACGGCTCCCGGTGTGCTCTCGCGCATTGTCAATGCAACCAAATTCCCATCCCTCGCCGATGCCTGGACCAAGTCTAGCCAAGGTCGGGAGGCGGATGCGATTGCATGGTGCGCGATTGCGCTCGTGGCGATCGTTCGGATCGCCTTCCTTCATCCTCCCTGCCTGTTGCGCCAGAATCCAGAATCACGCGTGACTTGCGCAGGTAGATAGACTCCGGCGGAATCTCTTGTCACTTCGCCTGAATGACTTGACAAAATCGGCAAATCACGCGGTTCGGCCCCGCCCGGCGCCTTTGTTGCGTAAGGGCAACGGTGCCGATAGAGAGTGACATCGACGGCAAGGCGCAGCCTGCGGACGTCAGGTGATAAATGTCATTCAATACCTTCGGCCAGATGTTCCGTCTAACCACGTTCGGCGAGAGCCACGGGGTGGCGATCGGTTGCGTCGTTGACGGCTGTCCGCCCGGCATCGCGCTCTCGGCAGATGACATACAGGGTTATCTCGACAAGCGCCGGCCGGGGCAATCGCGCTTCACCACGCAACGGCGCGAACCGGACAAGGTGCGCATCATCTCGGGCGTGTTCACCGATGCGACGGGACGGCAGGTGACGACCGGCACGCCGATCGCGCTTCTCATCGACAACGTCGATCCGCGCTCCAAGGACTACGGCGAGATTGCCGACAAGTTCCGGCCGGGACATGCCGACTACACGTATCTCGCCAAGTACGGCATCCGCGATTATCGGGGCGGCGGCCGCGCCTCGGCGCGGGAGACGGCGATGCGGGTCGCGGCTGGCGCCGTTGCGCGCAAGGTGCTCGGCGGCGGGGTCGCGATCCGCGGCGCGCTGGTGCAGCTCGGCCCGCACAGGATCGAGCGCGACCGCTTCGACTGGCGCGAGGTCGAGCGAAACCCGTTCTTCTGCCCCGATCCGGTCGCGGCGGCGCAGTGGGAGGCCTACCTCGACGGCGTGCGCAAGGCGGGCTCCTCGGTCGGCGCCGTGATCGAAGTCGTGGCCGAGGGTGTGCCGGTGGGCCTTGGCGCGCCGATCTACGGCAAGCTCGATCAGGACCTCGCTGCCGCGATGATGAGCATCAATGCGGTCAAGGGCGTGGAGATCGGCGACGGCTTCGCGGCGGCGGCGCTCGCGGGCGAGGAGAATGCCGACGAGATGCGCATGGGCAATGACGGCCGGCCCGTGTTTCTCTCCAATCACGCTGGCGGGATCCTCGGCGGAATTTCGACCGGACAGCCGATCATTGTCCGGTTTGCGGTGAAGCCGACGTCGTCGATCCTCAAGCCCCGGCGCACCATCGACCGGCACGGCGCCGAGACCGAGATCGTGACGAAGGGCCGGCATGATCCGTGCGTGGGCATCCGGGCGGTACCGGTCGGAGAGGCGATGATGGCGCTGGTGCTCGCCGATCACCTGCTGCGGCATCGCGGTCAGGTCGGAGCCGGGACCTGAGCGCGGGCGGCTCGGAGCGCCTGCCCCGGGGTGCGGACCCTTGCCGCCGGGCGGGGTTGGCGCGCATCCTCCGAGAGGCGACAGGTGGCGGTTGTCGGGTGAGAGGACGCTCGGCCTGACGCGCGAGCCCCAAGGCGGCGTGCGTCCTCTCGGCGGGACGATCGGGAAGACAGGCAACGGGGAGTCCCGGGAATGGCGGGCAAGGACAACGTGAAGGCGCTGGTTTTCGACGTGTTCGGCACGGTTGTCGACTGGCGCGGCAGCATCATCCGCGAGCTCACGGCGTTCGGAAACGGGCGCGGGCTCGAGCGCGATTGGGCGCGGTTTGCCGATGACTGGCGCGGGCTTTATCAGCCTTCCATGGAGGAGGTGCGCGCCGGACGGCGCCCTTGGACGATCCTCGACGATCTCCACCGCGAAAGCCTGATGACGCTGCTCGCGCGCTACGACGTGAGCGGTCTCGAGCCGCACGAGATCGCACACCTCAACAGCGCATGGCATCGCCTCGATCCGTGGCCGGATGTCATCGAGGGGCTTCTGCGGCTCAAACGGCGCTACATCATCGGGACGCTGTCGAACGGCAATACGGGGCTGCTCACGCGCATGGCCAAGCGGGCGGGGCTGCCGTGGGACGTCATCCTCGGCGCGGAGACGGCGCGCGCCTACAAGCCGATGCCCGAGTGCTACCTGCGGAACGCCGAGTTGCTCAACCTCGACCCCTCCGAAGTCATGCTGGTTGCGGCCCACAACAACGACCTGGCGGCGGCAGCGGCAACGGGCTACCGCACCGCGTTCGTGGCGCGCCCCAGCGAGCACGGCCGCGGTCAGACGAAAGATCTTGCCGCCGATCGCGCCTGGGACGTGGTCACGGACAGCTTCACCGGCGTCGCCGAGGCGATGGGCTGTCCACGGCGGTGAGACCGTCGCTCAACGTTTCGGGTCGCGGTGATGCCACCCGCTCCCCGGCGAGCTTCTTGGGGACTTGAGCCGGCGTCGCACTTCGGCGAGAGATGAGTGTCGGAACGCAGGACCAGTCATCGGAGCCGACGCTGTCGACGCTGCTCACGATCATCGCCGGAATGATCGTCGGAACGCTGGCGCTCAGGGCGCTTCATCGAGCGTTTCCGGGCGCCGTCGGCAAACGCGTGCAGTTCGCTCTCGGGCTTTTCGCGATCGCGGGCGCGCTGGTGCTCCTCGCGCGCGGACAGGCGGCTGCGGCGCTCGCCATGGCGGCGACGGGGCTCTGGCTGGCCCAGGATGCCGGCGGCCTCTCCTGGGCGAGCACCTCCGGCCGTTGGGCCGGAGGCGGGTCGGGGCGCGCGCGGGTCGTCACCGAGCATCTCGAAGTTGAAGTGGATGCCGGCGGACGCGTGGTGCGCGGCATCATCACGAAGGGCTTTTTCAAGGGGCGGCGGATCGAGAGTCTCCGGCCGGTCGAGGCGGCGCACTTGTGGCAGGATTGCCGCTTCGTCGATCCGCAATCGGCGCAGCTCGTCGGGGCCTACCTCGACCGGGTGCATCCGAACTGGCGGGAGGACTTGGCGCGTGCCGAGGCGCAGAGGCCGAAAGGGCCGGACGGCAAGATGACCCGTGCCGAGGCGCTGGACATTCTGGGACTGAGGGAGGACGCCAGCGACGACGACATCCGCAAGGCGCACCGGGATCTCATCCTGCGCTTCCATCCGGACCGGGGCGGGTCGACCTATCTGGCGGCAAAGATCAATGAGGCAAAGGAGGTCGCGCTCTCCGGCCGGGTCTGATGCAGACGCTCGTATGCCGGACGGTCGGCGGGAAAAGTCGCGGTCGGCCGGTTGACGGTACAGCCGACGGGCGGCCAAAAAGGGCTTGGGGGCGACGAACTCTCGAGCGGGCGGCGGTGGGGGCAATGGGCAAAGCGCAGGCGAAACGATCGGTGCGCTCGGCCGTACCTGCCGAGGACGGTGCCAGGAAGTCGCCGGGAGGAGGACGGTCGGCAGGTATCCTGCCGGCGCAGGCGATCCGGGCGCTTGTTGCGGCGGGTGCGATCCGACCGGCCATTCCGCTCGCCGAACGCCAGGTGCAGCCGGCGAGCCTCGATCTGAGGCTCGGCGAGGTCGCCTACCGCGTCAGAGCGAGCTTCCTGCCCGGGCCCGGCACCAGCGTGAGCCACAAGCTGTCCGAGCTGTCGCTGCACACCATCGATCTGACGCACGGCGCGGTGCTCGAA
>CAYWBX010000295.1:0-5094 GCA_964456015.1 uncultured Hyphomicrobiaceae bacterium
CTTGCCGATCGCATCGACATTCGCCTCGAGGACTACCGGGACGCAAAAGGGGCCTTCGACCGGATTGTGTCGATCGAGATGATCGAAGCGGTCGGCGAGGAACACTGGGACACCTACTTCCAGGTGCTTGCGCAACGGCTCAAGCCCGGCGGCATCGCCGTGTTGCAGGCGATCACCATTGCCGAGGATCTTTTTCCGTCCTACCGGCAGAAACCGGACTTCATTCAGCGCTTCATTTTCCCGGGAGGGATGCTACCGACCCGGCGCCTCATCGAAGAACACGCTCGCCGGGCTGGATTTGAGATCGAGACCATCGAGACGTTCGGCGCCTCCTATGCCCGCACGCTGGCGGAATGGCGCGCCCGCTTCGAGACCAGTTGGCCGCGGATTGCCGAGCTTGGCTACGATGACCGCTTCCGGCGGATGTGGACCTACTACCTCGCCTACTGCGAGGCCGGATTCGAGCGGGGCACCATAGACGTCGGCATCTATCGTCTGCGCCCGCGGTCCTGCCCGGAAATCCTCGAAGTTCCCCAGGCCGCGCGCGCCGCCGGCTTTTCCTCCCATTCACCTGGAGCATGACCATGGTCATCGACGCCCAGACCAACCAGGCCGACGACCGGTTTTCAATCACCCGGCTCTTCGACGGGCGCACGCGCGCCTGGGGCATCGTGGAAGACCGGTTCGGCCGTCTCCGGCGCCGCCTTGCGGTCGAAATGACAGGCGCTTGGCAGGGGGACCGATTTCGCCTCGACGAGACGTTCCGCTACGACGACGGGCGGCAGGAGCGGCGAACCTGGTTCATCGTGCCGGCGCCGGACGGCCGATTCACCGCGCGCTGCGACGACTGCGTCGGCGAGGCATCCGGGGAAAGTGTCGGGGGCGGCATCCACATGACCTACCGGTTCCGCCTGAGGCTTGCCCGCCGAAGCCTCGTCGTCGATTTCAGCGATCGCATCTACGACATGGGCGGCGGCCAAGCCATCAATCGCGCCAGCATCCGCAAGTGGGGCATCAAGATCGCCGAGCTGTCGCTGTTCTTTCAGCGCGAGACGAGCCGCGAAGCGAGTGAGCGCCCGCTCCAAGACGCCGCGGCCGCCTGAGACACGGCTCGGACCGGGTTGCGGCACAGGTGCGGCGCGCGCGAACTGCACCTCCCCAAGCCTTGCGTGTGGGCGGAGACGAGGAGAGTGGCGCTCCGCAGACCGCGGAGCGCCCGGTGGCCGACCAGACCAGCCCTAAGCGCAGCCATGCAGGCGCAGGCAACGCCAATACCGCCAGGTGTTCCAACCCCAGCGGCGGGCGCACTCATAGCGCCACGCGCGACAGCGGTTGTAGGGGCGGTAGTGCACGGGCTCGAGAACGCTGCCCGGCGGCGCCGCCGCCGGCGGGAGGGCAGAAACCGGGGCCGCCGAGGCGGACCCGATAGCGACCGCGCCCGTCATCAAGGCTGTACAGACGGCAAGGGCGAGCGATTTTGCCATTCGCATGCTCCTGGTTCGCTTATCCCGGCGTGAACGGAATGGGTAACGTCCGCGAGCGGCCGACCCCGTCGCTCGGCGCTGCGACACTCGTTTGCGACCGGATGACGCAGCCTCGCCGCGTCTGCGGCGCATTCGGCAGAACGCCAGGCGCCGCGAACTGTTCCAGACCCGACGGATCTCAGTTTAGCGTTTGCCGCCCAGCCGTTGAGCCAGCGCGAAGAAGGCGGCATAGGGGAGGATGCGAAGAAGCTTCATCGGTACCGCGAGCTGCCAGGGGAACGCGATCTCAAACCGCCCGCGCGCCAGGCCCGACACGATCCGGCGCGCGGCGTCATCGGGCTCGAGAAGGAACGGCATCGGGAAGGTATTGACCGAGGTCATCGGAGTCCTGACGAAGCCGGGGTTCACGACGCTGACGCGAACGCCGTGCCGGGCGAGATCGAGGCGCAGCACCTCCGCGAGACTGATGACCGCTGCCTTGGTCGGCGCATAGGCCGCAGCCTTCGGCAGGCCGCGATAGCCCGCCAACGATGCGACGAGGGCCACGTGGCCGCGGCGTCTGGCGATCATCCCCGCAAGCAGCGGCTCGAGCGCCGCCACCATCCCGAGGTAATTGACGGTCATGGAGTGGACGGCTCGTTCGGCGTCAAACGCATCGGCGGACATGGGGTGCCAGATCGCCGCGTTGAGGATCGCAAGATCGACAGGGCCGAGCTCGCGCTCGATCGCGCCATAGACGTCGCGCACCGCGGGCAAATCGGCAACGTCGGCGGCGAAGGGCAGAATTCCAGGACCGTCGGCGGCAAGGGCGGCCAAACGTTCTCGGTCGCGGGCGGTCGCGGCGACACGAACGCCGCCGCGGGCGAGCAGCAGCGCCAGTTCGCGGCCGATGCCGGAGCTCGCGCCGGTGATCCAGGCCGTCTTCCAGGGCAGGCCATGCACCATCGTTCGCCGCCGCAGCCCCGCCCTACATCCCCGTCAGCGGCTGCAACAGCCGGCTGACGAGCCCCTTGAATCGCGCCCGTCGCTCGCTCGCCACGAGACAAATGCAGCCGTCCTCCTCGACAATTGGCTGATGCTCCACCTCGTCATCGACGTCCTGGATGTCGCCGCGACCGTACCGCCCCGTCGCGTCATGGAACGAGCCGCTGAGCACGAGCGTGAGCTCCGTTCCGCCGTGTCCATGCACGGGCATGGCGCGCCCCGGCGCGATGTTGAGCAGGCGCAGATCGCCCGGCACACCCCCTGACAGCCGCAACCGGATCTGCCGGATTCCGGGCGCGAGGCGGCGCCACGCGAGGGGCTTGGCGTCGAGACCAAACCGGCGCAGGAACGGATCCGGCAACAGAGCCTCGCCAATCGGCTCGGGCCGCACAAGGCGGACGCCTGCCTCCTCAGGGCGGGCCGGCACGGTGCTCTGACGCAGGGGACCGACAGGGCAATCGGCGAGCAAGAGCCCGCCCAGCGCGTCGAGCGCGCGCATCTCGGCGCGGCAGCGCTGGCATAAGACGACATGTACCGCCACCACGGCGGCGAGCGGCTCCGAGAGCCCGCCGGCAGCGTAGCTCATCAGCGTCGCATCGTCGGGATGCTTTGAAGGACTTACCGTCATGTGATTTGCTCGAGAGCCGCACGAACCTTCTGGTATGCGAGGCGCATTCGTGACTTCACCGTGCCGAGCGGCAGGCTGAGCCGCTCGGCGATCTGGCCATGCGAGAGCCCTTCGATGTAAGCGAGCGTCACGACCTCCCGCTGCTCGCGCGAAAGTTCCGCCAACACGCGCCGCACGCGCTCTTGCAGCTCGGCGCTTGCGATCGCCTCATCGACCGGGACTTCCTCGGATGGGATCGCCGCCGCGACTTCGTCGGGCAGCTCTTGCCAAGGCGTTTCCCGCCGCAACTTGTCGATGCGCAGGTTGCGCGCAATCGTGAAGATCCAGGTCGCCGCCGCTCCCTTGTCGGCGCTGTACTGATCGGCTTTCCGCCAGACGGCGAACAGCGTTTCCTGCGTGAGCTCGTCGGCCACACCGGGGTCCGCGCCCATGCGAAGCATGAAGCTTCTGATGCGTCCAGCATACGTCTCAAACAGTTCGCGAAAGGCGGCGTCGTCCCGTTCCTTCGCAATCCGAGCGAGCAGGTCAGACATCAGGCCCCTTGATTGAGCGATCGCGGCCTCGCGGCGCGACCTCTGGCGGATCACGGCCTGAACCATATCTGCCCTCGCTGTCTACGCAATGGGAACGTCGGACCCGCCGCATCGGATCACCGGGAAAGCGAATCGTTTTTCGCACCAGAGCGTTATGGCCTGCGGATGCGCATAGCGGAGCGAGCTGCGGCAAGCCCCGTCGGTCGCGCTTCGCCGCCGCGCGAACCAGCCGCCCAATCGCAGCGGTCGGCCACGTCGCTTCGCCGCCCCATTGCGGCTGCAATCCCCACCGACTACCCTTCCGGCCGCAGAGCCCACGCCCGACGGGAGCCGACGATGATCGATCTTTACACCTGGTCCACGCCCAACGGGCGCAAGGTCTCAATCATGCTCGAGGAGATCGGGCTTCCCTACACCGTGCACAGCGTGGACATCTCGAAGGACGAGCAGTTCAAGCCCGAGTTCCTGAAGATCTCGCCCAATAACCGCATCCCGGCCATCGTCGACCGTGACACGGATCTCTCGCTCTTCGAATCGGGCGCCATCCTGCAATACCTTGCCGACAAGACCGGCAAGCTCTGGCCGAAGGATCTCAAGGGTCATTGGCACACCACGCAATGGCTGATGTGGCAGATGGGCGGGGTCGGGCCCATGCTCGGACAGGTCCACCACTTCGTGAAGTACAACAAGGGCAAGGCGCCCTACGCCGAGGAGCGCTACCTTAAAGAGGCGCACCGGCTCTACGGCGTTCTCGACCGTCAGCTCGCCGATCACGAGTATGTCGCCGGCGACTACACCATCGCCGACATCGCCATTTGGCCCTGGATCGCCCGCTTCGAGTGGCAGACGATCGACCTGGCGCAGTATCCGAATGTCCGCCGATGGTACAAGGCCATCGCCGCCCGGCCCGCCGTGCAGCGCGGCTATGACGTGCCGGTCAAGCAGCCCGGCATACCTATGCCCTGATCCGAGGGCGGCTGGACTTCGCTTTACTCCTCGCGTTCCGGATCGGAGCGCTGGGCATCGCACCGACTAAGTTGCAAGCACCCAAACAAAGGTGACGCTGATGAAGGACTCCCCCAATTTCTCCGGCGTGATCGCCCCCGTTCTCACTCCCTTCGGGGAGGACGGGACGCCCGACCCCGACCGCTTCGTCGAGCACTGCGAATGGCTTCTGGAGGACGGTTGCACGGCGCTGGCGCCGTTCGGTACGACCAGCGAGGGCAACTCGATCGGCCTCGATGAGCGCATGGAGCTGCTTGAAGAACTCGTCGATGCCGAGGTCGATCCCAAGAAGCTGATGCCGGGCACCGGGTCGTGTTCCCTCGCCGATGCCATCATTCTCACCGAGCACGCCGTCGAACTCGGCTGCGGCGGCGTACTCATGTTGCCGCCGTTCTACTACAAGAATCCGAGCGAGGAGGGACTTTACCGCTTCTTCTCGGAGGTGATCGAGGAGGTCGCC
>CAYWBX010000296.1:0-5078 GCA_964456015.1 uncultured Hyphomicrobiaceae bacterium
GAAGCTCGCTTTCAGTCTCGATGTTGACCTGGTAGATGCCGTTTTCGACCGCGAAGGCGAGTTCCTGCTGCGACTTGCCGACGCCTGAGAAGACGATCCTGTCGGGCGGGATTCCGGCGCGCAGCGCCTTTCGGATCTCGCCTTCCGAGACCGTGTCGGCGCCCGAGCCGAGACGCGCCAGGGTACGCAGCACCGCGAGGTTGCCGTTGGCCTTCATGGCGTAACAGACGCGAGCATGGCAATCGGCAAAAGCACTGGCAAAAACTTGATAATGGCGCTCGATCGTTGCGGCCGAATAGACGTAGGCGGGGGTGCCCACCGCCTGCGCGATGGCCTCGAGGCTCACGTCCTCGGCGTGAAGGATGGCGGAGCGATAGGTGAAATGGTGCATCGCGGGGTTGGTCGCTCGCGTTCGAGTAAGGACAAGCGCAGCGCAGGTCACCGTTTCGGCGGCGGCGCCTGCGACTGCTGCAGCAGCGGAAGGAGGCGCGCCGCGTTGCGGTTGAGGAGCGCGATGTGCTCGGGCGGAATCCGCTCTGGCATGGTGGCAAGATAGCCCTCGATCTCAGCGCGCTGCTCGGCCTTCTGCTTGGCCGTCAGCGTGCGATCGGCGGCGAGTGTCGCGAGATCCTGGCGAGCGCGGGCGACGGGGTCGATGAACTTCGTTCCATCATCCGAGATGCCGGCCGTGATCGCACCCAGATAATCGTCGAGGGCGCGGCACTGGCCGATGTCGGTAAAGCGTGCCTTCTTGCAGGCGCGGTCGTAGATCCCATCCACCTGCTGGTCGCTGAGGTTCGCATTGGCTGCCAGCTGAGGAGCCACGTCCTGGAAGACGACGAGCCAGCGATCGAGTGCTGCCTGATCGAAGGGCACCGGCTGCAGTCTCGGCGGGGGTTGCGCCGGCTGCTGGGCGAAGGTGACACTCGCTGCGATCAGCACCAGAATGGCAGGCACGGTCGCAACGAGCGCCATGAGCCGCGGCGGTCGCTGATTGGACATGGTTTCCCCAGGGATGCCAGCTGAGACTGGCGCAACCGTAGCGCGGTTTCGCTTCGCGTGCACGCGTCGCAGAAGGCTGATGCCATTCTCCCACGGGGACTTTCGCAGGCTCCGCCACCACGGCGTGGTGACCCGCCGACGGTGCCCGCTCCCTCCGTTCTCGGCAAGTGAGGGCGATCGTCTCAGCGGATCAGGCCATCAAGGATGAACGGCCGGTGCGGGCCCGCGCCGGCACCCTCGGGCTTACCCTGGCCCGACTGCGCGGTCGCCGCCTTGTCGGCCTTGGCCTCGGCCGGGTTGTCCAGCGACGCGCGCTTGCCGCATCCCTGCGCCCCAAGGGTCAGGAAGACAATGAGCGCCGACATTGCCAAACCCAAGCGCATCTTTGCCTTTGCGCCGATCTCCAGTTGCCACCTGCCGCGCACCCGAGAGGGTGTGGGAGCCATGCCGAGATGCTGTCCACGAGCACCGGCCTCGACCAGAACCTTCTAGCCCTTCTCTGCCGCCCTTTCCAAACGCTTTGTCCAGGTTCGTGCCATTTTGCGGACGTTCTGTGGCGAAGTTCCCCCATAGCTGGTCCGGCTGCGGACCGAGGCCTCTACCGAGAGCACGTCGAAAACCGCGCCGGTAATGCGCGGCTCGATATCCTGCATTACGCTGAGCGGCAGCGCTTCGAGCCCCACCCCCCGTGCCTCCGCCGCGCGGACGATGGCGCCGGTCACGTGGTGGGCCTCGCGGAACGGCAACTGGAGCGTGCGAACAAGCCAGTCGGCGAGGTCGGTGGCGGTGGAATAACCGCGACTCGCCGCCCGATGCATGGCCTCAGGAAGGGGCTCGAGGTCTTCAATCATGCCCGCCATGGCGGCAACCGCGACGGCGAAGGCTCGTAGCGCGTCAAACGTCTGTTCCTTGTCTTCCTGCATGTCCTTCGAGTAGGTGAGCGGCAGCCCTTTCATGACCATCAGCAGGCCCTGGAATGCGCCGGCGATGCGCCCGACCTTCGCCCGGCAGAGTTCGGCGGCATCCGGATTGCGCTTCTGCGGCATGATCGAAGAGCCGGTGGTCCATCGATCCGACAGCCGGACGAAGGCGAACTGGGGTGTCATCCAGAGAACGATCTCCTCGGCGAGCCGCGAGAGGTGCATGGCGGCGATGGCGCAGGCGGCCAGCGTCTCGAGGGCGAAATCGCGGTCCGACACGGCATCGAGGGAGTTCGCGCATGGCCGGTCGAAACCCAGGGCGGCGGCGGTCATGCGACGATCGATCGGAAAGGAGGTCCCGGCGAGGGCCGCGGCGCCGAGAGGGCATTCGTTCAGCCGGCGCCTGGCATCGGCGAAGCGGCCGCGGTCGCGCTCGAGCATCTCGACGTAGGCGAGGAGGTGATGGCCGAAGGTGACGGGCTGGGCCGGTTGCAGATGCGTAAATCCGGGCATGATGACGTCAAAGTGTGCCTCGGCCTTGGTGGCAAGCGCGCGCTGGAGGGCGAGTATACTCGCCGCAATTCCGTCGATCGCGTCACGGACGTAAAGACGGAAGTCGAGCGCCACCTGATCGTTGCGCGAGCGGGCCGTGTGCAGGCGCTTGCCAGCCTCGCCGACGAGCTCGGTGAGCCGGCTCTCGATGTTCAGGTGGATGTCCTCGAGCTTTTCGGAGAACTGGAACGTGCCGGCCTCGATCTCGCCCTGGATCTGGTCGAGCCCGCGCTTGATGTCGCGCAGGTCCGCCTTGGAGATGATGCCTTGCGCCGCGAGCATTTCCGCATGCGCCTTAGAGCCGCGAATATCTTGCGGCGCCATGGCCTTGTCGAAGCCGATGGAGGCATTTATCTCAACCATCAGCTCGGCGGGTGACATGGTGAAGCGCCCACCCCACATTTTGTTGGCAGACTTGTCGGTCATTGAGAACATGCCTCGCTTGGCGGCGCCGGACGCGCGGACCGGAGGGGTCGCAGGACAGAAGGGATCGGGTCTTGGCAAACGATGAGAGACCGAACCGAGGGATGTCGATCCTCGCCGCCGCGGCCGTTGTCGCTGCCTCGGCGCTCGCTGGATTTGGCGCGGTATACGTCATGGCCCGCACCGCTGACAATGGCGCGACTGAGGGGGCCCGTCGCTATGCCCAGGCGCCAGCCCCGCCCGTGACGGCCCCGGCGGCGGGTCTGCCGTCCGGCCCCGGACGCAATCCCTTGAGCGTCGGCGAGATGGCGGCGTTCGTCTTCAAGAAGGCGCCAGAACCATTGCCTGAGTTCTCCTTCCTCGATGCGACGGGAAAAGAGCGTACGCTCAGGGACTGGCGTGGCCGGGTCGTGCTGCTCAACCTGTGGGCAACCTGGTGCATCCCCTGCCGAAAAGAGATGCCGGGTCTTGACCGGTTGCAGGGTGAGCTCGGCTCGACGGATTTCGAGGTGGTGGCAGTCTCGGCCGACCGGAAAGGGCTGGAGGGCTCGAAGCAGTTCCTCGACCAGATCAAGGTCACGAAGCTCGCGCTCTATGCCGATCCCAGTGTGCGGGTGACCTCGACGCTGAAGGCGGTGGGGATGCCGGCAACGCTCCTCATCGATCGGGAGGGGCGGGAGATCGGACGCCTCACAGGCCCCGCCGAATGGGACAGCCCCGAGGCAAAGGCCCTGATCCGGGCGGCGCTCGGAAAGTGAACGGCAGTTTCGACCGTCATCCCGGGACAGTGGCCCTTCGCCGGGAGGGCAGCATCACCCTGTGACTGGATCGCGCGACCAAACGGGCACTCTGGCGATGAGGGGGATGGAGGCGAGGCGGGCCGCAGGCGTGGCGCGCTGCAGATCGACGTCGACACCGCCCGGATAGGCGCCGACAACCGACAGGTCGTCAGATCCGTCGATGCGGCAGTGGCCGACGCCCGCCGGAATGAGCACCGCATCACCCGCCTCGACGGTAACGCGCACGCCCTTCGGCCCGCCGAACAGCACCTCGGCCCAGCCGCGGGCAACCCCCAACACCTCGTGCGCGGTCGCATGGTAGTGATGGAAGGGATAGATGCCGTTGATCCAGGCGCCGGTCCAGCCGCGCGCGGCAAAATGCTGGATGATCGCCTGCGCGGCTCCTGGGTGCTGGCCGGGCAGAGCGCGCCGATAGAGCCTGAGCGCCAGCGTCGGGTTGTTCGGCACGAGGCCATCGTCGAGAAAGAGGTGCTCTTCGATCTCGGGTTGGGCACAGCGTTCGGGTGCGTGGGGCATGGAACGAAACTCAAACCCTAACGGGCGCGGCATTCGATCCGATGGGTCGGGCCGCGCGTTGAACTTTCTATTATTTGCCGGCCGATCGAGCCGTCTCAAGCGCATGCGGCACAAAGGGCGCACGGCGCACCCCTCCGGTTCGGCCTCCTTCGAGATATGCTGCCTCTGTTGGTAAACCCAGACACCTGACAGCTTTGACCCGTCGTTGTCGAGGGCGAAGTGTCGCCGCGCATGACAAGGCCGTGTCGCCGCCGTCCCGTCACCCACTCCAATCGGGAAGCCGATTTCGAGTCCCGGGCGTCGGCCGATGACCCGGCTGCAATCGGGGCCGACGCCAGGCAAACGACAGGTCCGTCAGCTGATCTATGGCCATGCGATCGGTCGATGGCGCCGCTACGAGCGCCACCTCGCACCACTGATCGAGGCGCTGCGGACGACCCCAGCCCAGTAGGGGCAACCCCAAGCCTGCGTGCGCGTACGTGGACCGGTTCTCGACTTCAAGCGTGAGCGCCGGCGGACGGAATTACGAAGCTCGCTCCAGGATCGAGAAATCGGTCGAGCACGTTTTTGAGGAGGCGCGAGCAGTTGTTGTCGAAGTTGTTGACCGGCAGCGCGCCGCAGAAGGTGATGGAGCCGGTCGAGAAGACGGCGCCGTTGTTCGGCGTTTCAAAAAACGTCATGTCGGCGCGGATCAAATCGGCCGGCCGATCGCCCGTCACTGTCGTCAGATGGGTGAGAAGCTCTTCCGGCACGACGACCCAGGGCGCCGCCGGATCGTGGCCCTCGGAGGCGGCGATGACGATGGCATGCGCAGGTGTGCCGAGCTTCCTGTCGGTGCGGTCGAGCTCGAAGCCGGCGGCGCCAT
>CAYWBX010000297.1:0-5074 GCA_964456015.1 uncultured Hyphomicrobiaceae bacterium
GCGAGGCCGCGGTGCACCTCGAAGATGTCGTGAATGCCTGAAAAGTCGGGATGCGCCTCCTCGGGATGACCGATGTGGCCGGCGATCACGCGGGCCTTCTTGGCGAAGACCTTACGGATCGCCTTGGAGACCGGGCATTGACCGAGATCCACCGAGATGGCGGCCCGGATCATGGACAGGTCGGCGGGGCCGAGCGTCGTCTCCATGATCTGGGCGAGGCTGTCGACGGAAAAGGGATCGGCGGCGTGGCGGGCAACCTGCGCCTGGAAGAGGAGATAGGCATCGGCCACCGTCCGGCCCATGGGTCCGAGCACGCCCCAAGGGATGAGTCCGGCAGCGCGATCCGGCGCCGGCACGACGCCGACGGAGGGACGGAAGCCCACAACGCCGCAGAAGGCCGAAGGGGTTCTCAACGATCCGCCATAGTCGGAGCCGGTTGCCAGCGGCATCATGCCGACGGCAAGCGCCGCCGCGGAGCCGCCCGAAGAACCGGCCGAGGTCAAGCGCGGATTGAAGGGATTGCCGGTCGCGCCGAAGACGCGATTGCGCGTGTTGGCGCCGGCGCCGAACTCCGGCGTGTTCGTCTTCGCATAGATATTGGCGCCGGCTGCGCGAACATCCGCGACCATGGGCGAGTCTTCGCGGGGAACATGATCCTTGAAGATGAGCGAGCCCCAGGTCGTCCTGAGCCCCGACACCGGCTCGAGGTCCTTTACGCCGACGGGCAAGCCATGCAGCGGGCCCAGATAGCCGGCCTCGCGCAGTTCCTTCTCCTGCTGTCTGGCGGTCCTGCGCGCCAGACGCTCGTCTTGCGTCACGACTGCGTTCAGCGCGCCGTTGACCTCGGCCGTGCGCTTGAGGCAGCTCTCGGTGAGCTCGACCGGCGAAAGCTTCTTCTGGCCGATCAGACGGCGCGCCTCGACGGCGGAGAGATCGCACGGCTCCGTTGCCTGTCGGCTCATGGCTTGTATCCAATCCGCTCGTCGCCAAGGTCCCAGTAGATGCCGGTGACGTGCCGCACTCCTTCACGCATCAGAGGGCGCAGCATGTGCTCGTTGGGCGCATGCTGCGAGCACCCGGCATAAGAGAGCGGAAGCCACACGCACGGCATTCCGACAATATACTGCAGGATATAGGTCATGTTCGATCCGCCGCCGTTCGGCAGAACCCCGCATGGATGGTTGGAGTTGCGCTCGACAGCTCCCTTCATCCACTTCGCAAACGGGTGGTCAGGATCGGTGCGGCTCGCAAAGAAGCGGCCATCGTTTCCCTTGGGCGGCGGCTCGATCTTGACCCGGCCGAAGCCTCGCGCGTCGAGGTGCTGGCGCAGGTTCTCGATGATGCGCGCCTCGTCGGTGCCCACGACGTAGCGCAGCTGACAGACGGCGCGCGCCTTCGGCGGCACGGCATTGACGGGATTTTGGGGATTGCCGGTCTCGAAGGCGAGGACTTCGAACGAGTTGAAAGCGGAAATCTTCTCGATACGCGAAAGACCCGGCTCGCCCCAGTCGTCGTCGATGGCCGGGGCCGTGGGACCGGCTTCCCGGTCAATGCCGCTGAGCACTTCCCTGACGCGCGGCGGGATGGCGGGCCGCCAGCCGTCGACGAGAATGCGGCCTTTGCCGTCGACGATGGCGGCGATGGCATGAGCGAGAATGATGCCGGGATTGGCGAGCAGCCCGCCCCAGTTGCCGGAATGATGGCCGCCGTCGCGCAGATCGACGACAAGCGTGAAATTGCAGCAGCCGCGGTTGCCGAGCGTGATGTTGGGCTTGGAGAGCTCGGTTCGCGGACCATCCGAGGAAAAGAAGCCGTCGGCCGCGAAGTCCGCCTTGTTGGCCTCGACGATCTCCTTGAGCCCTTTCGAGCCGTTCTCCTCACCCATCTCGATCAGGACCTTGTGGTTGAAGCCGAGCCTGCCGCGATGGGAGAGGACCTGCTCGATGGCGACCAAGTGAGCGAGGTGCTGTCCCTTGTTGTCGACGACCCCGCGGCCATAGACCCGGTCTCCCTCGAACGAGAGACGCCACGGGTCGCGCCCGTTCGCCCATCGGCCTTCCATCCCGAGGACGACGTCGCCGTGGCCGTAGCAGATGTAGGTTGGAAGCCCAGGGGCTTCGGTGCGCGTCCCGAGCAGGACCGGCCCGCAACCCGGCAGCGGGTTCTCGTAGATCCTGACGACATAGCCGAGCCGCTCGAGCCGGGTCCGGATCGGGCCTTCAAGATAGGCGCGCATCTCGGGAAGGCGAGCGGGGTTCTGGCTCTCGGTCGGGACGGCGACAAGTTCCGCGAGATCGCGGAAATAGCCGCGCTCGTCATCGTCGAAGTAGCGCAGCGCCGCGTCGATGGCAGCCATCCGGGCCATGGGTGCTCCTTCCTTCCAGGTTCCTCCTGCGATCCGGTCGCAAGAGCCGAGACTAATGGTGCCGCACGAAGCGGGCCAGCCTGCCCCATGGATCGGGCCGCCGATATCCCGGCGCGACCTACGAGAGACTGAGCTCCTTGTAGCCGCCTGCGGAAACCTCGTCGGCGATGCGGGTGTACTTGACCGCGCTGCCGGCGTAGCTCAGCACCCGCAATACGTCGCGGCCGGCGACGTTCCGATTGACGCCCGTCTGCCACGACCCGATCTTGCTCGAGAGCAGGACGGAGGCCGCATCTTCGCAGTGCCTGATCCACCAGTCGACGGCATTGGGACGCGGCTCGACACGGGAGAGGTGGTGCTTCCGCATGTGTGCAACGAGGCGCGTGACCCAATCGACGAGCTGCTCGATGTTGCGCGGAATGTTGCCGCGCGCGGTGTGTGGTCCGAGGATCATCAGCATGTTCGGATAGCCCTCGGCAAGGACGCCGAGGAATGTGCGCGGCATACCGATCCAGTCCTCTTTCAGGCGCCGTCCGCCCGATCCGCGGATGTCGATCCGGTCGTAGGGACCGGTGACGCCGTCGAACCCCGTCGCGTAGATGATGAGGTCGAACTCGTGCTCGCGCTCGCTCGTGCGGATGCCGTTCTCGGTGATGCGCACGATCGGGGTCTCGTTGATGTCTACGAGCTCGACATTAGGCTGATTATAGACTTCGAAATAGCCGCTTTCGAGCGGCAGTCGGCGCGTGCCGAAGCCGTGGTTCTTCGGAATGAGCTTGTCGGCAATGCGGGGGTCCTTCACCCGCTCGCGAATCTTGCGCGCCATGAACTCGCTCATCAGCCTGTTGGCGCGCTCGTCCGTCAGAACATCGCTGAAATTGCCGATCCAGATGCCGAAGCCGGGTTCTGCGTAGAGTTTTTCCCAGAAGGCCTCGCGCTCCTGCGCGCTCACTTCGAGCGCTTTCCGCGGATCGGGCGTGTGAATGAAGCAGCTCACGGTCTGCCGGCATCTCTCATAGATTTCCGGGTACCGAGCCTTGATGCGCCGCATCTCTTCCGGGCTGATGCGGCTGTTGTGCAACGGGGCCGCCCAGTTCGGTGTGCGCTGGAAGACGGTCAGGTGCCCAACCTCCTTGGCGATCGTCTGGATGGTCTGGATGGCGGTGGCGCCGGTGCCGATGATTCCGACGCGTTTGCCGCGGAGGTTGACTCCCTCCTTCGGCCAGCGGGCGGTGTGATAGGCGGGGCCCTTGAAGGTCTCGCGACCTGGGATGCCCGGCAGCGTCGGCGCCGACAGGGGGCCGAGCGCAGTGATGAGCAGCGGAGCGGACGCCCTCGAGCCGTTCTCGAGCGTTATCGTCCATCGCGTCGCGTCATCGTCGAAGTGGGCCGCGATGACGCGCGCATTGAACGTGATGTCGCGACGGAAATCGAACTTGTCCGCAACGAAGTTGAGATAGCGCAGCGTGTCCGGCTGCGCCGAGAAGTGCTCTGGCCAATCCCATTCCTCAAGAACCTCCTGCGAAAAGGAATAGCCATAGGACCAGCTCTCGGAGTCGAAGCGCGCCCCCGGATACCGGTTCCAGTACCAGGTTCCGCCGATGTCGGAGCCTGCCTCGAAGACGCGGAGCGACATGCCGAGCTCACGCAGGCGGTGGAGCTGGTACATGCCGGCGATGCCGGCGCCGATGATGATCGCGTCGAATGCGGGCGTGCCGCGCATGAGGGTTCGCGCTCCAGGTGCTGGCGACCTCGCCAAGTGTGACCGGCGCCGGCGCGCGCTGTCATTGCGACCGGTGCGCCCACCGCCGGGACGCAAGGCTGGCATGCACGGGCCTGCTGTCAGCGGGGTGGGACGGCCTTACCCTCCCCGATGTCCCAGTAGAGCCCGGCCATCAGGCCGGCCGCGTTCCGGCAGAGCGGCATCAACACGTGCTCGTCGGGCCAGTGCTGCGAGCAGGAGGCGTATGAGTGCGGAATCCAAACGGTAGCCATGCCGAGATCGTCGGTGAAGATGTCGTTGCAAATCGAACCGCCCGTCGATGGGATGATTGCCGGCTTCCTGTTCGACGAGCGCTGCAGGGAGGCCGCGACGAACTGCGCCCACGGGTGATCCGGCTCGATGCGGGACGCACCAAAGGTGCCGTCGTTGATCGCCGGCGGCGGCGTTACCTTGACGAGCGTGTGGCCCTTGGCGCGCAGATGCCGTTCGAGAGCCGGAATGACGTTCCGGGTGTCGGTGCCGGCAATGAAGCGCAACTGGCAGTTGGCGACGGCTTTGGGCGGGATTGCGTTCACGGGCCGGCCGGGCGTGCCGGTCCAGAACGCCAGAATGTTGAACGTGTTGGCGGCATAGACCCGCTCGGCCGGGGTCAGACCGGGCTCGCCCCACCAGGCGTCCACCTGCGGTCCGTCGCTGCCGCCGTCGATCTCGACGTCCGCCAGCACATCGCGAACAGCCTGCGACATCGGCGGCGCCTTGAGTTCCTCGACAAGCAGCTCGCCCTTCGGGCCGACGATCGAGGCGAGCGCGTGGGCCAGGATGAAGCCGGGATTGGCAATGAGGCCGCCCCAGTTGCCCGAGTGGTGTCCGCCTTCGCGCAGATCGACGACCAGATCGAAATTCATCGCGCCGCGGCATCCGAGCGACATCGTCGGGCGGGGCGCGTTGTCCCCCGGCCCCGGGGACGCCGTCAGGACGGGGGCGGC
>CAYWBX010000298.1:0-5072 GCA_964456015.1 uncultured Hyphomicrobiaceae bacterium
GATCGGCGGCGTGGCGGTCGATGGCGCCGTGCAGGGCGGCGATCATCGCCTCGGAGAGGCTGTTGCGCTGCGCTGGCCGATCAAGGGTGAGGATTGCGACGCCGTCGCGCACCATCTCGGCCAGCGGGGACGGCGAAGCCGATTCGCGTCCCGTCGCTGCTGCGGCCATGACCTGCTCCCATCCTTGCTCGATCCCCGACCTCCCAGGGCTCGAGCCTATTGCAGAACCTTCTCGATGTCGGCGCGATACTTCTTCACGAGGTCGACATTCTCAGGAAACTTCAACGGAGGGGTGTTCTTCAAGGCCTCCGCCAGCTCATCGAGCATCTGCTTCTTGTCCTTCTCGGGGATCGACTTGTCGGCGGTGATCTCCTCGATCTCCTTCTTGATCGCCGAGATCGGGTCGGTGAAGACGCCGGACTGCGGATCGAGCCCTCCCATGACCATGGAGATGTTGAAGGCGACATCGTCGAACTCGGCGAAGTTCGCAAAGCCATGCTTCTTCGAGATGGCGTCGAGCTCCGCCTGGACCTTGGGGTCCGGCTTGTCGGACGGCTGTGCGTTGCTCTTCTGGGCAAGCTCGGCGATGTCCTTCTGGGCGGCGATGAAGCCCTTGATCATCTGCTCGGAAAGCTTGACCTGCTTGAACTGCTCGTCGGCCGCCCCGGCGGCGGACGCACAGGCGAGCGCAAGCGCCACCACGATGCCGCAAGCCAACGATGCCAGTGTCGTGCGCTTCATCGGTTCATCTCCCGGGTTTGCGTTGTCCGGTCGTTCTCTTAGATTTCGAAGCTCGGCTGACGGCCATACCTCACGCATCCGGACCTCAATCTCCATGCCGTACGAGTGGGACTGAATTGCGAATGTCAATCGAGACCAAACCACGCATACCCGCTGTCCCGCTCACCGTCGAGGCGGTCGCCCGGCTCTTCGACGAGCACTTTCCAGGCATGCTCGGGCCAGGACGATCGATCGGCATCGTTTCCGTCGCGGCTCGGACGGCGCGGCTGCGGCTCGTGCCCGACAGTCAGAGCATTCGGCCGGGCGGCACCATCTCGGGCCCCGCCATGTTCATGCTCGCCGATCTCGCCGTCTATGTGGCGCTCATCGCCACCAGCGGCGCGTCCGCGATCGCGGCGGTGACGAGCAACCTCAACATCAATTTTCTGGCCCGCCCGGAGCCCAAGCCGCTCATCGCGGACGCCAGCATCATCCGGCTCGGCCGGCGGCTCGCGTACGCGGAGGTGCGTATCGCCATTGAGGGGCGGACGAGCTCGTTGCGCACGCCACGGCAACCTATGCGCTCGCGGCGCGCTTCTGAGGTTGCATACTACCTCATATACGGTTACATGTTACCTCTCTTTTAACTTATTGATTTTATTGAATTTTATTCCTTGTCGATTGGCGCGTCGGGATTGACCAACGCGGATTGCTCTGCTACAGCCTGCCGCGAGCCCGGGTGCCGCCGACGCGCCGAGCGCGAAGTCGCGCACGCCGCTGCCCCGGGAGCCGAAGACCGACCTCTGGAGACACCCGAGCATGAAGACCTACGTCGCCAAACCCGGCGAGGTGGACAAGAAGTGGATCGTGATCGACGCCAAAGGTCTGGTCGTCGGCCGACTTGCCGCCATCATCGCCAGCCGCCTGCGCGGCAAGCACAAGCCGACCTACACCCCGCACGTCGACACCGGCGACAACGTCATCGTCGTCAATGCCGACAAGGTGGTGTTCACCGGCAACAAGCTCGCCGACAAGAAGTATCAGTGGCATACCGGCCACCCGGGCGGCGTGAAGACCCGGACGCCGAGCCAGATCCTTGCGGGCAAGTTCCCGGAGCGCATTATCCAGAAGGCCGTCGAGCGCATGATCACGCGCGGTCCGATGCACCGCAAGCTGATGTCCAACCTGAAAGTCTATGCCGGTCCCGATCATCCTCATCAGGCCCAAAACCCGATGAAGCTCGATGTCGCCAGCATGAACCGGAAGAACGTGAGGGTCTGAACCGATGGCACTGGAAACGAAGTCGCTCGGGGATCTGGGCCAGCTCACGGGCCAAGGCGAGGCTGCTGCAGCGCCCGTCCATCAGCAGAAGATCGATGCGCAAGGCCGCGCCTATGCGACCGGCAAGCGCAAGAACGCCATCGCGCGGGTGTGGATCAAGCGCGGCAACGGCAAGATCGTGGTCAACACCAAGGCGCTTGAGAGCTATTTCGCCAGGCCGGTGCTGCAGATGATCCTGAAGCAGCCGCTCGAGAAAGCACAGCGGCTTTCGCAATACGACGTCATCGCGACGGTGACCGGCGGCGGGCTCTCGGGCCAAGCCGGTGCTGTCCGGCACGGCATCGCCAAGGCGCTTACCTATTACGAGCCGGACCTGCGCAAGGTGCTGAAGCCGGAAGGGTTCCTGACGCGGGACAGCCGCGTGGTGGAGCGCAAGAAGTACGGCAAGATGAAAGCGCGCCGCAGCTTCCAGTTCTCAAAGCGGTAAGGCAAGGAGCGGGGCGCTCGGGCATCTCGAACGCCCAACCTGGGAAGCGCGCCTGTGGGACACGCACGTGGGCCTGTCCGGACCGCCGGACCGGCCCATGCGCGTTTTAGGCCCTAGCATTCGGGCTTCGCGGACCCGAAAGCCCGATTGAAGGTGGCCCGACCACCGTCGCGTTCGCTAAGCTCGGTCGACCTGACGGCCAGAGCCGTCGCCAAACCGTGTAACTCGCCGCTGCGCAGGAGCGCCAGCCATGCCCATCATCGACTCGCAGGTCCACGCCTACGAACGCAACCATCCCGGCCGCCCCTGGGCGGGCGTGCTGCACGGCCCGCCGGAGGTGACAGGCGCGGACATGGTCAAGGCCATGAAGGAGGCCGGCGTCGACGGGGCGCTGCTGGTTTCGCCCTATGCCATGTACCGTTTCGACGGCAGCTATGCGATCGAGGTGCACAAGAACTTCCCCGGCCGCTTCGGGCTCATCAAGCCGGTCGATCCTGCAAGCCCGTCGGTCGCGGATGTGATCAGCGAATGGGCGCATCTCGACGGGACGGTCGGCGTGCGCATCATGCTCAATCAAAGCGTGCCCACGGACCCGGCGCACCCGGGGCTCAATACGATACTCGCCTCGGCCTTCCGGCACGGCCTGCCGGTCAACATCCTCTGCTGGGGCCGGCTCGACCAGCTCAAGGGGCTCGCCGAGCGCCATCCCGACACGCAGATCGTCATCGACCACCTCGGTCTGCAGCAGCCGTTCGAGCCGCCGGCGCCGCCGACGCCGTTCGCCGATCTCGAGAGGGTGACGGCGCTTGCGCGCTACAGAAACGTCGCGATCAAAATCTCGGGCGCCTGCACGCTGTCCCACAGGCCGTTCCCTTACGAGGACATATTCGATCCCATCTGCCGCATTATCGACGCCTACGGCATCGACCGCTGCCTGTGGGGCACCGACTGGACACGGGCAACGGCGCTGCTCACCTACAAGCAGGGTGTCGACGCCTTCCGGCTGTCGCCACGCTTCTCGGAGAGCGACCGGGCGAAGCTGATGGGCGGCTCGCTCGCGCGCATTTATCGCTGGTCGCCGACGGCCGGCTGATGCACCGGGACCGGGTCAGTCCGTCCGGCGGCGCCGCGATGCGTCAACGCGCCGGTTTTTCGCGCGGTTTCAGCTTGCGCGGCGGCAGGAGTTCCTCGCCCGTCTCGAGTTTCAGCGCCATGAACACGGCGGCGTCGATCTTCTGGAAATTGCGGTTGCGGTAGAACCGCATGGCCTCTTCGTTGTTCTCGGCAACCTCGAGGACGACATGCGTGCAACCGCGCAGGCGCGCTGCGTGCTCGATCTGCTCGAGCATGTAGGTGCCGATGCCGAGCCCGTGATAATCCGGGTGGACGGCGAGTTCCTCGACGAAGAGGGGACGCATGTTGCGGCGCTCGAAGTAGCGTTCGTTGATCCAGCTGTCGGAGCCGACGATCTCGTAGGCGTACTCGGCGTAGCCGACGAGTTCCCACCTGTCCCCCCGACTGACCTCGAAAACGAGCTGCTCGATGCCCTCCTCCTCGTAGATTTCGAAGAAGTGCTTCTTGTAGCGCGGACGCTGGTACTCGACCGTCTCGCGGATGACGTCGCGGAAGACGAGCTTCAGAAACTCCCAGACCCGGTTGAGATCGCGGCGGTGGATGCGGCGCACGCGCAGCTCGAGCTCTTCGCCGGCCGGCGGCGTCGCGGCGACTGATCTGCTGCGCCTCGTAGGATCATCGGACATGCGAAACCATACTCGACCTGGCGAATGGCAGGGACGCACCCGAGGCGCTGATGCCTCGGCCGGTCGCGTCACCCCGCGGACCGCAGTTACCGGCGCAGGGCGCAAGGCTTGGCGCCCGCCCATTGCATTGGAGAGCCGCAGGACCTAAGTCAACCCGGCCAGCCCGGACTCCCTCCGCCACCGCGCCTGCCGCCATCCCGATGACTGCAAAGACCCGCGCCGAACTGATGTCCCGCCTCGACGAACTCGGGATCGCCCACACGACGGTGGAACACGCCCCGGTGTTCACCGTCGCCGAGAGCGAGCAATTGCACCGCGAACTGCCCGGCGGACACACCAAGAATCTGTTCCTGAAGGACAAGAAGGATCGTCTCTACCTCGTTATCGCGGAAAGCCGGACCCCGGTCGACCTCAAGGCGCTGCCGAAAAGGATCGGCTCGGACCGGCTGTCGTTCGGCAAGCCGGAGCTGCTCCTCGAGGTTCTCGGCGTCGCGCCCGGTTCGGTGACCGCGCTTGCCCTCATCAACGACGTCAGACACCGGGTTAACGTGGTGGTCGATCAGCGGCTCATGGAGTATGACAGCATCAACTGCCATCCGCTGGTCAATACGGCGACCACCAGCATCGGCCGGGACGACCTCATGCGCTTCATTCGCGCGTGCGGTCACGACCCGACAGTCGTGGCATTGACGTGACGCATCGCGCGTGCCCGCCGGACCCGGCGAACGCGGCGACGAACAGGAGATGACGCATGGATTTCGGACAGCGCAAACCGCAGGCGGCAGGCCCCGGCGGCCAGAATGTGAACAAGGTGGCCTCCGCTG
>CAYWBX010000299.1:0-5053 GCA_964456015.1 uncultured Hyphomicrobiaceae bacterium
GTCGATACGGTGCTCTACTTCGAGGGCGACCGGGGTCAGTCGTATCGCATTCTGCGCGCCGTCAAGAACCGCTTCGGCCCCAGCGACGAGATCGGCGTCTTCGAGATGGCGAGCGAGGGTCTGCGCGAAGTCGCAAACCCATCGGAGCTCTTCCTGGGCGACCGCGATGGAAAGTCTCCCGGCGCGGCCGTTTTCGCGGGCGTCGAGGGCACGCGGCCCCTGCTCGTCGAGATGCAGGCGCTGGTCGCGCCGACCTCGCTCGGCACGCCACGGCGCGCCGTTATCGGTTGGGATGCCAACCGGCTTTCGATGCTCATCGCCGTGCTCGACGCACGCTGCGGCGTCAGTCTCGCGCAGCACGACGTTTATCTGAACGTGGCCGGCGGTCTCAAGATCACCGAGCCCGCTGCCGATCTCGCAGCTGCCGCCGCCCTGCTCTCGTCACTTTCCGGTGCTGCGCTCCCGATAGACACCGTCTATTTTGGAGAGATCAGCCTCTCGGGAGCCGTCAGACCGGCCGGCCACATGTCGACCCGCCTCAGGGAAGCACGAAAGCTCGGGTTCGCGAGCGCCTTCGTTCCCGCCGCCGGCGATTTGGACTCGGCTGCGGCCAAGCTCGCCATCACGCGCCTCTCCCACCTCAAGGAGCTTGCCGAGTCGATCGGGCCATGTCAGTGAACGCCGCATCCACGTTCGGTCTCGGACGGAGCGCGTCTGCCCCAATGCAGGGATGAATCAAGAATGCTCGGCCCCCTCACGTATCTCGATGCCGCACTGCTGGTGATCGCAGCTCTCTCGGGGCTGCTCGCCATGTATCGTGGTCTCACGCGCGAGCTGCTTTCGATTCTCTCATGGGTCGCGGCCGCCGGCGCAACGGCCTACTTCGTTTACGGTTCGCGACCGGAGGGGGCCTTTCGCCCGCAGATCGAATTGCTCTCGAAACAGCTCGGCGCGCAGGCGATCATTGCCCAGATCGTCGCCGGCGCCGTCATCTTCCTGGTCGTTCTGACAGTGGTTCACCTCATCACCACACGCATTTCCGACGCCATCCTCGATTCCAACATCGGCATGATCGACCGTCTGCTCGGCTTTGTCTTCGGAGCCGTCCGCGGGTTCGTGCTGGTTCTTATTCCGTTCATGTTCTATCAAGAGTTTTTTCCGAACCCGGAACAGCAGTATCCTTGGGTGAAAGAGGCGAGGTCCCGCCCGCTGCTCGAAAGCTCCTCGCGCGCGCTGCGACCGGTGCTCGAGCGCGTGATCGAGAAAGCGCCCAAACCCGGCGACGGCCAGCAGCAGGGATAGTCCATCGAGCGGTCCGTTCGGCGCGCACGCAGGGGTAGGCAAAGCTCGCGTTTGCGGCTATAGCCTCGCGCACCGTCGCCTGTCCCATCGAGTCCGCCAGGGCGAGCCGGCGACGGCAGAAACACTTTGGCAGCGGAGCGGGACCCATGGCGCGAGGGCTGGCAGCGGGTTGCGGTCTTCAATCGATCTGGCCTGCCGCGGACGCGCCACCCCTGCCGCCTGACCCAAGCAACGACGACCGGCTGCGCGAGGAGTGCGGGGTTTTCGGGGTTTTCGGACATGATGGCGCGGCGGCCCTGACCGCACTCGGACTGCACGCGCTCCAGCATCGCGGCCAGGAAGGATGTGGCATCGTCAGCGTTGACGGCCGCCGCTTCACTCAGGAGCGACGGCTCGGGCTCGTCGGCGACAACTTCAACCGCGCCGATGTGATCGCCCGGCTCTCAGGCCGCATCGCACTCGGCCACAACCGCTACTCCACGACCGGCGACGTCGTCCTGCGAAATGTGCAGCCGCTCTATGCCGATCTCGATCAAGGCGGATTCGCCGTGGCGCATAACGGCAATCTGACCAACGCACTGACGTTGCGCCGTGAGCTGATCGAGTCGGGCGCCATCTGTCAGTCGACGTCGGACACCGAGGTGATCCTGCACCTCATCGCGCGTTCGAAGAAGCGCCGCATCGTCGAGCGGTTCGTCGACGCCCTTCTTCAGATCGAGGGCGCCTATGCGCTCGCCTGCGTCACCGAGGGCATGCTGATCGGCGCGCGCGATCCGATCGGAATTCGCCCGTTGGTCCTCGGCAGGCTCGGCGGCGCCTACATCCTCGCCTCGGAGACCTGCGCGCTCGACATCGTCAACGCCGAGTTCGTGCGCGAGATTGAAAACGGCGAGGTGGTGGTGATCAGCGACGCCGGGGTCGAGAGCCACCGCCCGTTCCCGAAGCGCCCGGCGCGCCCGTGCATCTTCGAATACATCTACTTCGCGAGGCCGGACAGCCTCGTCGGCGGCCGCAGCGTCTATGAGATCCGCAAGAGCATGGGGGCGGAGCTTGCGCGCGAGTCCTACATTGATGCCGACGTCGTGGTGCCGATCCCCGACTCGGGCGTTCCCGCCGCAATCGGGTTTGCAGGCGAAGCCCGGCTGCCGTTCGAGCTCGGCATCATCCGCAATCACTATGTTGGCCGCACGTTCATCGAGCCCGAACAGCGGATCCGTGCGCTTGGCGTCAAGCTCAAGCACTCGGCAAATCCCGGCGTCATTCGCGGCGCGCGCGTCATCCTGATCGACGACAGCGTGGTACGCGGCACCACATCGCAGAAGATCGTGAGAATGCTCAAGGACGCAGGCGCCCGTGAGGTGCACATGCGCATTTCGAGCCCACCGATCACGCACCCGGACTTCTACGGGATCGACACGCCGCACCCGAAGGAACTGCTTGCCGCCAACAAGACAGTCGCCGAAATGCGGGATTTCATCGGCGCCGACAGCCTTGCCTTCCTCTCGGTCGACGGAATCTACCGCGCTATGGGATACGACCGGCGCGACCCGCGCAGCCCGCAGTTCACCGACCACTGTTTCACCGGCGACTATCCTACCCGCCTCGTCGACCAGGACGGGAGCAATGGCTACCAGCTTTCGCTACTCGCCGAGGCCGGCTGAGGGGCGACGCGGCGAGGTCGTGTGCCGGCCGCGTGCCAGCTCCACTGTCACCGCTCAAGAGGTGACACGAAACCGTTGAAGCGCGGCACGATCGACCTCGATGCCGAGACCGGGCCCTTCCGGGACGCGCACCACGCCGCCCGAATGTTCGAGGGGCGTTTGCAGGACGGCCTGGCGGAACGGATGCTCCGAACGATCGAACTCGAGCATCGGCTCAAGCGGCGTGTGCCGCGGCGGACTGTGGGGAAGGACCGCGAGCAGCTGCAGCGCGGCTGCAAGACCGATCCCGGTTCCCCAAACGTGCGGGACGTAGCGCACACCAAAAGCGGTCGCCATGTCGGCGATCTTCTTGCACTCCGAAAGGCCTCCGGCGGCGCAGGTATCGGGTTGAATGATGTCAATCGCGCGCCGCGTCAGCACCTCGCGGAAGCCCCAGCGCGTGAACTCGCACTCGCCGCCGGCAACGGGGATCGGCTGGCCGCGGCGAACCTCGACATAGGAATCGAGATCGTCAGGCACCACCGGCTCCTCGAACCAGCCAATGTTGCAGGCCGCGGCCCGGCGGCCGAGCTCGATCGCCTCGACCGCATCGAAGCCGTGGTTGGCGTCGAGCATCAGGCCCGTGCGGGGCCCGATCGTCTCGCGCGCTGCGCGGATGAGCGCCAAATCCTCCTCGACACCAAAGCCGATCTTCAGTTTGACGGCGGAGAAGCCTTCGCGCACATAGCCGCGCACCTCTTCGCAGATGTAGTCGACGGGCTCCCCCTTCCCGCGCCGGTAGGTTCCGGTTGCATAAGCACGCACCTCGCGCCGCAGCGGTCCGCCCATCAGCCGGTGCACCGGCTCGCCGAGACTGCGGCCCTTGAGGTCCCAGAGTGCGATGTCGACGCCGGAAATCGCCGTTATGACGAGGCCCTTCTGACCCTGGTCACGGAACTGGTTGTAGAGCGTCTGCCAGAGGAGTTCGGTTGCCGACGCGTCCTGCCCGACCAGGAGCGGCCTGAACGCCTCCACGATCGCCGCATTGAGACGGGCCGGTCCGAAGCACTCGCCCCAGCCGGATTCACCGCTCTCCGATACGATCTCGACGATGCATGAGCCGCGAGTGGCGGTCCGGTTGAACGACCAGGCGAAAGGCTCGGAGAGCGGCGCCTCGAGCACATGCACGTTCACGGCAGCAATACGCATCACACCCAGTCCCTAGTTTGAGCCGCTCGGGCCATTGTCGGTTGCCCCTGTGCGCCGAATCGTAGCAAAGGGGTTGTATCGTCACGGCCCACGCGCGGAGATTTCAATGAACATCATGACACCGCCGGCGCAGATTTCCAAAGTCGATCTCGAGGCGATCGCGAGCGCCACGGCCGAGGCCTGCATTGCCACCCGCGTGCGCCAGCTCAGCCGTATCATCACCCGCGTCTACGACGATGCGTTGCGCGCCCACAAGATCACGGCAAGCCAGTACACGCTGCTCACGCAGCTCGCTCAGACCGACGGCATCACGGCCGCCGAAATCGGCCTTGAGCTCGACATCGAGAAGTCCACGCTGTCGCGCAACTTGAAGCGGCTCCTCGCTCTCGGTCACATCGTGATGGATCCGCCGGCAGGACGGCGCGGGCGCGGGCTGCACCTGACGCAGCGAGGGCAGACGGTGATCCGGGAGGCCTATCCCGTGTGGCAGGCGGCGCAGCGGCGTGCCGTTGACGTGATGGGCAAGGACAGCCGGCAGATCCTGGACAATCTCCTGGCGCAGGCGGAGAAGCTTGCGGCCACATGATTTGGCGCGGGTGGCGTCACGGCTGCGCCGTTGCGCCGTTCCTTTTTGCTCCGTAACGTCGGGCGGCGTTCCCACGGGAGCGCCGTTTGTCTGTTGGAGCGCCGCATGTTCGACGCAACACTCCTGGAAGCCGGACGGCGGCTGATCGCGGACTTCGCCGAGAGCGGCCTGCGGATTGCAACTGCAGAGAGCTGCACGGGCGGATTGATCGCCGCCTTGCTGACCGAGGTTCCGGGCTCATCGCGCGTCTTCGAGCGAGGTTTCGTGACTTACACCATCGAGGCCAAGTCCGAGATGATCGGCGTCGATCCAAGCC
>CAYWBX010000300.1:0-5039 GCA_964456015.1 uncultured Hyphomicrobiaceae bacterium
CTCTGCGCCGCTGCGCTGCGGCTGCGGCCGCTTCAGAATATTGAGCGACGGGCGGCGCCAGGCAGGTTCTGCGGCGCGGAACGGCATCAACCCGCCGAGCGTCCGGCCGGCCTTCTCGGTGAGGCTCATGTCGGCGTTGTGCGCCTCGGCGGCGCGTTCGCTTGGGGGCGCGAACCGCTTGGCGATCAAGGCGCTCTCCGCCTCGGTCAAGCGATCGAAGGAGTCTCCGCGGCGCAGGTGCTCCGCCGCGGTCGCCGCTGGCGATGCCACGTCGGGTTGCCGGCGCTGCGCCAGATCGGGCCGATGCGCCGCCGCAGCCGCATCGTGTGCGTGACCGTCCGTGAGTCCGTCGCGCCCGCCGCGCACAGCAGCGGAGGGATACAGTGTGAAGGCAGTCGCCGGCCGGGCGGATCGCCCGATGCCGGCGATGGCTCGCAGTCCGGCAGAAAGGCGGCCGAACCGTCCGTCCTTCCGAAGCTGCCTCGCGCCGCGCGGGTCGCGGGCCCAGATCAGCGCAAGCTCGCGATGTGTGATGTCGAGGGCGAGACACATCAAGGCGGCTCCGCCCGAAAGAAGGATGAGACCGGCAGCTGCCCCGGATCGCGCCGGGTTCACCGAACCGAGCAGCCCGGCCAGCAACGAGTAGATCGCATCGCCGATGATGCCGCCGAGGCCGTGGTGCAGCGGCCAACTGTCGGGTGCGGGAAGCGAGGACGCCCCGCCCGCGAGCGCAAGGATCGCCGCGGGCAGAAGCCAGGCGCGGGAGCGCAGCGCGCGAATCCGCTCGCGAACAATGAGCTCGAATCCCATGAAGGCGAGCCCCAGGAACGTGAAGACGGACACGAACCCAAGGGTCTGAATGAGGAGGTCGGAAACAATTGCGCCGACCGGACCCAGCCAGTTGCGCGTCAGGCTGCTGGTTGCGTGCGTGAGGCTCGGGTCCTGGGCGGACCAGGAGATGAGGCTCAGCCAGCCGGCGATCGCCGACGCGACGAGCACGTAGCCCAGCGCCCTGAGCAGCCCGCCGACCAGCCGCGCGCCCAAGCCTTCCGGAAGCAGCGGTCTCGGCTCATCTCCAGTCCGATCGAAAGCCATGCACGCAGGACGGGTCAAACCTTGAAGGCAACGACGCGTTCGAGCGCCTCCCGCACAGTCGCCGCCGGATGGACAAGGGCAACGCGAACATAGCGCTCCCCGGGATTGTGCCCGTCACGGTTCGCCTGGCACAGGTAGGCACCCGGCACGACCTTGACACCACAGCGTTTCCAGAGTGTTACCGTCGCCTCGACGCCGCCGCCCAGATGGCTCATATCGAGCCAAAGAAAGAAGCCTCCCCCGGGGCGCCGGTAGCCCATGCGCCCGGTGAGCAGTTCGTCGCAAATGTCGAACTTGGCGGCGTAGGCGCGGCGGATCTCGGAAACATGTTGCTCCTCGTTCCAGACGGCGATCGAGGCGTGCTGGATGACCCCAGGCATCTGCGGGCCGATCATGTTGCGCACTTCGGCCAGCGTCTCGATGAAGTCGCCGTCGCCCGCGACAAACCCGGAGCGCAGGCCCGGCAGGTTCGAGCGTTTGGAGAGAGAATTGAATACAATGATGTTTTTGAACTTGTCCTCGGTCGCCGCAGCCACCTGCAGCCCCCCGGCGGGCGGCTCACCCGTATAGATTTCAGAATAGCATTCGTCGACGAACAGCATGAAGTCGTACTGCCGGGCGAGCGCCAGGGCGCGCCGCAGGTAGGCGGGGCTTGCCACCGCGCCCTGCGGGTTGGCCGGCGAGCACAAGTAGAAGGCGATGGTCCGTTCGAGGATGTCGGGCGCGCGCGCGAGCGCATCGAGGTCGGGAAGATGGCCCGTCGCCTCCGTCGCATCCAGAAAGACGGCCTCGGCGTTCACAGCGGAGGCGGCGCCCAGGTAGGCGTGATAGTAAGGATTTGGCAGCAGGACCACCGGCTTGCCGGCAACCGACTTGCGGCCCGCGGCCGGCAGAATGGCGAAGAAGAGGCCTTCGCGCGAACCGTTGAGCGGATGCACCTCGCGCAACGCTTCGATCCGGCCGGCAAGGCCATAGCGCCGCTCGATCCAGGCTCCAATCGTGCGCCGCAGGTCCTCGCTGCCGCGCACCATCGGGTAGGTTCCGAGCAACTTCTCCGCCTCCTTCATGCGGTCAATGACGAAACCGGGCATGGTTTCCTTCGGGTCACCGGCCGTCATCTCGATCGGCCGGTCATGTCCCGGCGGCACGTTCTCAAGCAGCCTGCGCAGCCGCGTGAAAGGCGAGATGATCTTGCCCTGGACCATCGCCTCGAGGCCGGTCATCGCGTTCATGTCGTTCATGCCCCCGGGATACATGCCTGCCGACTTTGCAACGGCGCACTCCTAGCCCGTTTCCAAGGGGCGCGCCACGGTCGAAGCACCGCCGGCGGGCGCGCTGCGGGCTCGCAACGGGCAGGCCGTTCCCGCTCCGGACCACTCGCTCTGCTCATGCGCCGGGCGAGAAGGACGCGGGTCGCATGATCTTGTTGTCCTGCATGAGGACCATGCCTTCCGTGCGCGTGAGGAATGCGGCCCAGTCGGGATCGGCATCGCGCGCCCTGCGCTTTCTCTCGAGGTCGGCCAGGCTGTCGTAGCGCCACAGGTGGACGACCTGATTGAGCGGGCCGATCACGCTGGTGTAGTAGCCCATCAGATCAAAACCGTGCCGGCGCACCACCGGCAAGGCGTGTTGCTCGAAGAGCCCGACGTAGACCGGCAGCTTGCGGGGGACGAGCGTATAGGTGCGAACGTCGACGATCATGCGGGACCTCCTGACGCCTGGAGCCGGGGCGGGCGTGCTTCACGAAGCAAGACGCTTCCAGCCCTGCAAGCGGCGCGCTGCTTCGGCCATGTCGTCCGTGGACCCGGCGTAGGAGAACCGCAGGAAGCGCCGCCCGCGCGCCTCATCGAAATCGAGACCGGGGGTGGCGGCAATGCCGGTCTCGTCGAGCATCGCCTTGCAGAAGGCGAGGCTGTCGTCGGTGAAATCGCCGATGTCAACGTAAAGATAGAAGGCGCCGTCCGCTGGCACGATCTTGCCAAGCCCTGCTTTCGGCAGCTCGGTCAACAGCAGATCGCGGTTGGCCTTGTAGACGCGGGTGTTGGCCTGAAGCTCGTCGAGGCCCTCGAATGCGCCGAGCGCGGCGACCTGGGCGACCGCGGGCGGCGAGATGTAAAGGTTCTGCGCGAGCCGCTCGATCGTGCGCACGAGGCCTTCCGGCACCACCATCCAGCCGACCCGCCAACCGGTCATCGAGAAGTACTTGGAGAAGCTGTTGATGACGATGGTCTGGTCGGTGAATGCAAGGGCAGTCGCCTCAGGGACCCCCCACGTCAGGCCGTGGTAGATCTCGTCGGAGATGAACCAGATGCCGCGCGCAAGACAGGTCCGGACGATCGCGGCGAGCCGTTCCGGCTCGAGCATGGTGCCGGTCGGATTGGCCGGACTTGCAATGAGAAGACCGGACAGCTTGGCCGCGGCGTCGGCTTCCTCGATCTGCGCGACCGTCGGCATCCAACGCGAGTTGGGGCCGGTCGCAATGCCGACCGGCCGGACACCGAGCGCCGTCAGGATATGCCGGTAGCAGGGATAGCCCGGGGCCGGCAGGGCCACCCGAGCGCCGCTGTCGAAGAGCGCGAGGAATGCGAGCACGAACGCCGCCGACGAACCGGTGGTGACGACGACGCGCTCGGCGGGCAGCGTAATGCCATAGCGTTCGCGGTAGTGGCGGGCGATCCGCTCGCGAAGCGTCGGCATTCCGAGAGCGAGGGTGTAGCCGAGCGTGTCGCGATCGAGCGCGGCCTTGACCGCCTCGCGCGCGGCGCGGGGGGCCGCCGTCGCCGGCTGGCCGACCTCCATATGGATGACATGCCGGCCGGCGGCTTCGGCAGCCGCGGCGGCCCGCATGACGTCCATGACGATAAAGCTGTCGATATCGCCGCGCTCGGAAACGGAGTTCAATAGCGCGGCTGCGGCTCGCTCGACATCCATGCGTCCTCCCGATCGGTGGCCCGTCCCGTCCGATTGACTACCAGTGCAGCGATTGCTTTCGGGTCAGGTGGGGCGGCCGGGGTCTTTGCCATCCCATCATCCCCCAAAAATCGTCTGACCTGCCCCGGCCGCGCAACGGCACGCCGTCTGCCGCGAATTCGCCACCGGAACGCTTCATAGGGCACGGACGGAGAGCCGCGCGCAACAACCATGCTAAAGGTAAGACCTATAGATGCGACGCGACGCGGCATGGCCGCAGCCGGCTGACCTGTGGCGACTGGTGAAAGCGTGAGACCGGGCCGAGCCGTCCGCCCCTCAGGGCTGGGTCGGTGCCGGCAGCAGGCGCGGCCGAGCCGCCTCGGGGTGAGCAGAAGGAAGGCGATTGATGAGCAGGCAAGCAGCAGCCCGGGATCGCTCCTGGCGGCCGATGCTGGCAGCCGCGGCAATGGCCGTCGCGCTTGCGGGTCAGCCGCAGCCATCGAGCGCCCAGGCAATCAGCTTCATCCGCGATACCGAAATCGAAAATCTGCTCAACGATTACGCCCGCCCGATCTTCCGGGCCGCCGGTCTCGGCACCGGGCGCGTCCAGATGCGCATCGTGCGACATGACAGCTTCAATGCCTTCGTCCTCGACGGCCGCAATGTTTTCATCCACACCGGCACCCTGCAGCAGGCCGATACCCCGAACCAGGTGATCGGCGTCATTGCTCACGAGGCCGGCCACATCGCGGGCGGACACCTGGCGCAGCTGCGCGAGCGGATTGCCCGCGATCAGACCAAGAGTTTGCTCATCAAGATTCTCGGGATCGGAGCTGCGGTGGTCGCCGGCTCGTCCGGAAACCGCGATGCGAGCGGCGGCGCGATCGGCGCCATGGCCGCCGGCGACGAGATTCTGATGCGCTCGCTTCTGGCAGACAGACGCGCCCAGGAATCGGCCGCCGATCAGGCAGGCCTGCGCTATCTGACGGCCACGCGGCAGTCCGGCCGCGGCATGGCGGCGGGCGATGGCAAGG